>CAJXZZ010000043.1 GCA_913065105.1 uncultured Gammaproteobacteria bacterium
AAACGCTCGAATTTGATCATGCTTAATTCCGGACCACTATTATCAAGTGTAATCCGATGATATTTAACTCTGTTAGTTAGCAAAGTCCGGTCACGTGTAAAGCTAAGCTGGCCAGCAACGGTTCGGTCAAAAGTTCGTAGTTCAGTGTCAAACGTAACATTTGTATCCTGTACGGCGTAGGTTTGTGTTGTAAATGAATGACCAAAGTCACGGTAACTATAAGTGGTTGTTGAAGGGATGGGGTGGTGGGTGGATGAAGTATCACTTAACGTAATTGTTAATGTACCGATACCATCATCGGTAACAGACGAGATACTCACACCATTTGTTCCGTTTGAACCATCTAAGCCAGCTGCGCCTGGGGCACCATCTAAGCCATCAGCACCAGCAGCGCCTGGAGCACCAGCTACACCCTGTATACCCTGTATACCCTGTATACCCTGTATACCCTGAGCACCAGCAGCACCAGGAATACCAGCTACACCTTGTATGCCTTGAGCACCATCTACACCATCAGCACCTGCAGGGCCTGGTGTAAGACTAATAGTGTCAATACGAGTTTCAAGCTCGGTGAAGTTAGTATTCACATCATTGGCATCAGCTACTGCGCCGTTACTAAAAGGTATCAGTGGTGCCGCTTGTGAAACGCTAGCTACCATGCCCAAACATGCAGCCGCGACTACCATGCCTAATTTTTTATTCATTATTGCTTTCATTGTCATCCTCTATTCTTTTTAAATATTAAAATTCGTTTTACTGATTACTTGCCAAACTTAAGGTGCTGCAGCTTGCCAGGTACCATTACCCCAACTCATACCGCCCCAGGTCGAAATACTGGCGAGAGTGTCTGTAAAATGAGTTTGTGCTGTCGTTTCGTCGACCAACGTAGGTGCGCCAGGAATGGCAGCCAGTAAAGTAGTTACACCCGCATCAGCAGTCAGATCAACAGCCGTAAAATCGACAGTCAGACTTTCTGCAGCAGTAGCGGTGGCAGCAGAAATAGTGATTCCGTTGGTAGGATCTCCATCATCATCCAGCGTTAGCAACAAACGTACAATGTTGGTCACCTCAGGGTCGGTAGCATCGGTAGCACCTGACACTAATGACAACGGAGTAACAACTGGGCCAGCATCCGCTGAACCCAATGAAATTCCACCGATGGAAAACGTCACCGTTTCACCTGGCAGATAATCATATTCGCCTAAGCTATTGGTAGTGCCCGAATAGGTAGGGGTCTCGTAATGAACCCCTTCTACAATGCTATCAACAAAAACACCTTTCGACGCAGTAACTGGAGCAGCAACTGGAACAGAACCCTCACCACCGCCGCCACCACCACAGGCAGATAAAAACAAGATTGACGCGCATAACGTCAGCGTTTTTTTACAATACATATACATCCTCCCCTTTTATTTTATATACATTAAAATCATTAAATTAGAATTTACTTATAAGGAATCTAGATAATATTTTTATTCCAGGTTCTGCAACGAAATACTGAGATCAACCATACAAAAAAAACCGCAAGAAGACCGGGTCAGAGAGCAATTCTTCCTAATATACTAATACACAACATACGCAGCAGCCTCTTCGCCAATCATCGGTCTTCCGGGTATGTCCAACCGTGTTTGTCGGTTTGTTATTTCCTCAATTTTATCTCTGAAATACGACTTTCCCAGCACCAATAATTGATTTAAGAACCATTTACCCCTTCCTCTCTTATATAAATTTATCCGTCATTGCGACGGAGGACTAATCGTGGCTATAAGCAATAATAGTGCCGACTATCATATATCGATACTATTCAACTAGTTATAGGTAGACTTAATTTAATAGAAGATAAAAAAGTGTAAGTTATCCATTGAAGCGTCAGGATTCTTTACAGATTTCTGAATGTCCGTATACGTAAGGGTTCAGATGTGAGCAGATTAAAAGTAGAGTCAGAAAATATGCATATTGCATGTGGTCAAGCAGAAACAGTATCTTTTATAGGATCAGGAGCTACAGATAAAATAATCGCCAAAAATTAACAATTACATCCTAAGACCGTATATATAAATCCTTGAGAAATAAAAAAGCCTCTGTAAATCAGAGGCTTTTTTATTGTATTTGGCGGAAGAGGTGGGATTTGAACCCACGAAGGGCTATAAACCCTTGCCAGTTTTCAAGACTGGTGCTTTCAACCGCTCAGCCACCCTTCCAAGTTCTCAGTTCACTGAGAAGCGCGTATATTACGTGATTTCAAAAAGTATACAATGACCTCTGTAAAAAAAACTTGATCGAATAATTTTAGATCTATGGATATCTTTTATATGTCCGTGTTTATATAAAATCACTGCCAACTGACGCCCTCTGTCATAACCGTCACCTTGATTCCAGGCAACATAACACGTTGATTTATTTCAGACATTAAAATATACTTCGGTTAATACCTGTCATTATGACAGCCTGGGAAATTACTATGACATACTCTAATCGCATACCCATTAACCTGCAAAGCATCATTGATACAGCAGATAACGGTTTTGTGGTCATCGATAAAGATTACAATATCGTGGCAGCAAACAATAGTTACTGTAAAACCTACGGCATAGACAGCAATGAGATCATAGGCCACAAATGCCATCAGGTATCTCACCACTCTGATGTTCCCTGCCATTTAAATGGTGAAGATTGCCCTCACAAAAAAGTATTCGAAACCAGAGCACCGCATCAGGTGTTACACATCCATTACGATTATAAAAAAGAAGAAGAACACGTCCGCATAAAGGGCTCCCCCGTTTATGGTACCGATGGCGAACTGTATCTTGGTGAAGCCATATTCCCTATTGCCAGATCGGATGACATGGGTTGCGACAAACAGCGTATGCTCGGTACCTCCCCTGCTTTTATTGCCTGCGTAGAAGAAATGGCCGGAGCGGCGACTTCAGACGTTGCAATCCTGCTAAATGGTGAAAGTGGCGTAGGAAAAGAACTTGCCGCAAAATTCATCCACAATAAATCTAAGCGAAGAGCCCAGCCGTTTATATCTATTGATTGCGCATCAATTTCAGAAGGAATTTTTGAGAGTGAGTTATTTGGCCATGAGCGTGGTGCTTACACGGGTTGCGTGGGACGTCGCAATGGCTTAATTGAGTCAGCCGCAAATGGCACATTATTCATGGACGAGATTGGTGAAGTGCCTTTTGCGCTACAGGGTCGTTTATTACGTGCTCTGGAAACAGGTAATTATAGGCGTTTAGGTGGTCGAGAAGACCTTCATGTTGATGTACGTATCATCTGCGCCACCCATAACAACTTACGAAAAATGGTAGAGCAAGGTACATTTAGAGCTGATCTATATTATAGGATCGCCGGAATCTCCATTACCATTCCGCCCCTTCGAGAACGTCGCACGGATATAACCCCATTAGTAAAGGCCATACTTGAAAAAACAAAAGCGACGAATGGTTCAGCCGCTCAAATAACTGATGAAGCACTCGAGTTACTGCAAACTTACGATTACCCCGGCAACATTCGCGAGCTTCAAAATATATTACAAAAATCAATTACCATCTCAACGAATGGCCTGATTACACCCGAGCTGTTACAGCTGAATAACTTTTCCAATATTTATATCAATCCCCTGGCTGATCGCCGTGAACAGGCACGAGGCGCTAAGGCCAACACACCAAGTACAAATCGCTCGCTAACTGATGTTGAAGCGTCACATATTGAATCACTACTGCATCAACATGATGGTCATCGTGCAAGAGTTGCTGATGAATTACGTATTAGTGAACGTACCTTGTATAGAAAACTTAAACAGTACAATCTACAACACGTAGGCAAGAACAGTACTCAGTAAAGGTAAATTCAGCACCCATAAAAAAAGCCCGGTATACGGGCTTTTTTTATGGGTGTTAACAAATTATTTATTCAAGCTTTTCAATACCTAAAAGCTTAAGGATATATTTTTCATATAATGGCTCTGATGTACCTTTTTTCATCTTACGAATAAAGTATTTTTCGAAAGCAACTTTTGCAAGATGCACCCATTTTCCTTTTTTGAACCAGGCAACGTTCCTGGGTGGTATTTGCGGTATGGCAACAAATGCTGCACCCGTATCCCCCATATCGGCAAGACAAATAGCATTCCATGTCGCTGTAGTTGTTGGTACTTTGCCATTTAGCTCATCAGCAATATTATGCACTATAGAGGTCACCATCGACTCGATCATATAACCGGTTTTCGGTGTTCCTGTTGGAACAGGCGTGACCTCTACCGGTGGAATGGCTATACATACACCAGCTGAAAATATATTTTTATAGGTGGGATTACGATGCAGTTTATCAACCATGACAAATCCACGAGGATTGCATAGATCAGGAACGGCAGCAACTGCATCCACACCTTTAAACGCCGGCAACATCATGGCGAAATCAAAATCGATCTCGTGCTGTTTAATCGTTTCACCATTCGCATCTAACTCATCTGCAAATAATTTACCTGCTTCCACTTTGGTGGTTTTGGCATTCGTCACCCATTTGATATGATGATTGCGCAACTCACTTTCGAGCATTGACTTAGAATCACCGACACCACCCAGGCCTAAATGACCGATGTATGGCTCAGAGGTAACATATGTCATAGGGAACTTATCTCGAATTTTGCGTTTTCGGAGATCCGCATCTACGATGAAAGCGAATTCATAAGCTGGCCCAAAGCAGCTGGCGAACGGCATAGCACCGATAACGATAGGGCCAGGTTTATCGAGAAGCTTCTGATAACTCGCCCAGGCCTTCTCGGCATGATCTGTGACACAGATAGACTCGGTAAAACCTTCAGGCCCTGAACCTTCGACTTCTTCAAACGCCAGTCGTGGCCCTGTGGTGATAACGAGGTAGTCATAATCGACCATCTCACCATTGGCCAGCTCAAGTTTACTGTTTGAGGCATCGATTTTATCAACGCGCTGATGAATAAAATTGATCTTCTTTTTGTTCAGATATGTTCCAATGGGGATCGAAATATCTTTTCGTTGACGCCAACCCACTGCAACCCAGGGATTCGATGGCACAAACTGAAAATCTTCTTTCTCATTAACAACGGTTACTTCATGTTTATTACCAACTGCTGCTTTCATCTCATACGCAGCAGGCATGCCACCCGTTCCGGCACCCAGGATAACGATATGCGCCATGATTTAATCCTCCCAAAAGACAATAAAACCGCAAATTTTCTTAACTCTTTTATTAGTATTATTAAGAAAGATTCACACGATAACTAAAGATTCATTTTTAGTAATAGTGGTAAATTATAGCCTCAATGTCAGGTTATATGTTGACCCGTGTCAGGTTTTTGTGTGCCAATTTGGCATGCTTTATTGCCAATATGACATACTTGAAAAATTATATTTTGACCATATAACACTTTACAGCATCATAAAAATGCAACTTATCTAACATGTTTATGTCTCACCACGCAGATAGAATCATTAGAATTCAAACCGGAAGCACGGCAACAATCATGCCGCATTTAGTGCTAAGCTTGCATGCATCCATAATTATTAAAAATTGATAAAAGGTAATACTATGCAATCAATAACGACCGCTCGTTCAGAATCACAGATACTGGCGACCAACAAAGTTTTAAAGAATACCTATGCTCTGCTATCAGCAACACTTTTTTTCAGTGTGTTAATGGCTGTTTTTTCTATGGCAATAGAACCACCCCGCAGCATTGGTCTTTTCACAATGCTTGGCGCATTGGGACTAATCGTGTTTGCTCTACCACGTACTGCTAACTCGTCAAAAGGTTTGTGGGTTGTCTTTGGTATTACCGGCTTACTTGGATTCGGTATCGGACCACTCCTGAACTCTTACATGCAAATGTCAAATGGTGGCCAGATTGTTGCTACAGCTTTTAGTGGTACAGGTCTTATCTTTCTTGGCTTATCTGGATATGCGCTAACAAGTAAAAAAGACTTCAGCTTCATGGCCGGTTTTCTTATGGTAGGTCTGGTAATCGCAATAGTCGCCATGGTTGCAAATATATTCTTGCAAATGCCTGCACTATCGCTTGCTATATCATCAGCAGTGATTCTTATCATGAGTGGATTTATTCTTCACGATACAAGTGCAATTATTCGTGGTGAGCAGACCAACTACATACTTGCAACGGTTGGAATGTATCTTAGTATTTTTAATATATTCATTCACCTGCTTAGCCTTTTAGGCGTATTGTCCGGTGATGATTAGATTTACGCTACATTTTTAATAAAAAGGCCCCGATAATCGGGGCTTTTTTATTTGGTATGGATAAACAACATGGATAAATATATATTATATGTCGCGTCTGCGGGCCGAAACTCGTAATCAATTTGAAAAATACGATAGCTAGTTACTTCAAATCTAAACAATTAATAGTAGTTACAGTGTCTCAGCATCAACAACCCAAGCATTTTCATTTGCAGCGTATTTTTTACACACCCAAAACCCAACAACTGCAATCAGTTCATCGTTAAAATACAGTAACGGAATAGTATCCCTCTCCCACGGTGGTACATTGGCTTCCTGCAATAATTTTTTCAAACTCTGGGAATGCTGACGTTCAGCAGGATGAAATTTTTCACCGCCTTGACGAAAACTGATTTTTAAAGGCTCATTAAGTAAATCCTGCTTTAAGCCTTTTCCAGTTGCCTTAACCACTTTGAGCTTAATATTCAGAAATGGAAGCGTTAACGGCAAAACCGCATTCCAGTCCACTTCTTTTGACAATTCATCCTGGAAGTTTTCATCTACAACCTGCTTCAACAAATAAAGATCATCCTGATACTTTCTAAATTCAAAACCAGCAAAAACAATGACTGGATTTGCGTCAGATTGTGAGTTAATCAACGCCCGATCAATCTCTTCAAGCAACTTTCGCGTTGGTGAGTTTTTTGCACCCTGACTGTCTGTCGTTTTTATAATCCAGTAGCGCAACACATTGAGTAATCGGGCAGACGTCAATTTTTTTAATTGCATAATCGAAAGCACTGAAACCACATCATAAACACGCATTTTCGATTGATATTCGCTTGTTCGTATCGCGTTAGCTAAATCAATAGCCGCCATATCTTCCAGCACCCGCAGATTGTTTGCTTGCAAACTGGCAACCGTTGACAACTGCCCGATAATTTCTGGCCAGCGAGTTTCCAATAATGGAACAAGGTTTTTTCTTATGAAATTTCTATCGAATTGAACATCATCATTACTGGGATCTTCGATCCAGCGCAAATCATTAGCTTGCGCAAAACCCACTATCTCTTCTCTGGAGAATGATAAAAGAGGACGGATGTGAACATAATCTCCAATTCGCCTGCTTAATGGCATAGCTGAAAGACCCGCCGTACCTGCCGTTCGAAACAGTTGTAATAATAGAGTTTCTGCCTGATCGTTTAAATGCTGCGCTGTGATCAGGCAGTCACCATTCGTTAAATTACGCAGTAAAGCCTCATAACGAACGCTACGGGCAGCTTCTTCAGGGCTCTGCCCTTGCACCGCTCGCGCATCAACATAAATAACATCCAGCGGGGTATTTAGAGCATCACATACAGCCTGGCAGTGCTTCACCCAGTCATCAGCAACACTTTGCAGACCATGGTGCACATGTACCGCACGTACTGGCAGGTTCAGTTGTTTACAACAGTACAATAAAACATGCGAGTCAACGCCACCACTATAGGCGACGACATAACTTGCATCTTCGGGAAGCGAGTGCAACGATTCCAGAGCGTTTTGGAATCGTTTAACAAAGGACATGACTATAGTAGGTTAAGAAAAAACGCCTTAGGCTGGGGTTTCTTCAAGGAATTCACCGTAAGAGGTCAAGCGTTTGTAACGTTCCTCTAGCAGTTGCTCCAGACCCATTTTTTCAAATTTTTGCAGACTGTCAATTAACGCCTGTTTAATGTTTCGTGCAGTTTCATCAACATCACGATGTGCACTACCCAGTGGTTCACGAATAATATGATCGATCAAACCGACGTCTTTGAGTTTTTTAGCAGTAATACCCATGGCTTCTGCAGCGTCAGCCGCTCTATCAGCGCTCTTCCATAAAATACTGGCACAACCTTCAGGTGAAATAACAGAATAAGTGCTGTATTCCAGCATCATGACACGGTCGCCGACGCCGATAGCTAGTGCACCGCCTGAACCACCTTCACCGATGACAGTACAGACGATAGGCGTCTGTAATTGCGCCATCTCAAATAAGTTTTTTGCGATAGCTTCTGATTGATTACGCTCTTCAGCACCGATACCGGGATAAGCACCGGGGGTATCGATGAACGTTATAACCGGAATACGAAAACGTTCTGCCAATTTCATCAAACGTAATGCCTTACGATAACCTTCTGGTCCGGGCATACCAAAGTTACGATGAATATTTTCCTTGGTATCGCGGCCTTTCTGGTGACCGATGACCATCACAGGCATACCGTCTAACCGTGCCAGCCCACCTATCAGCGCAGCATCATCGGCAAAAGCGCGATCGCCATGTAACTCCTGGAAGTCGGTGAAAATACGATCCATATAGTCCAGGGTATAAGGCCGCATCGGATGACGCGCCACTTTGGACGTCTGCCAGGAATCGAGTTTACTGAAGATAGATTTTGTCAGTGATCGTGACTTTTCTTCAAGTTTACTTATCTCATCACCGATATTAATCTCAGAGTCATCGCCGACAAATCGGAGCTCTTCAATTTTTGCTTCAAGTTCAGCAATAGGTTGTTCAAAATCTAGATAGTTTGGATTCATAGCTTAAACCTGAAATTATATATTTGTGCGTGTTAATGTAGCTATACAAAACATCAACTCACGACCAAATCACGTTGTTTTTATTACAGTTTTTTGAAAATTGATTGTTGTTAATAATAGCATAACTCTAACCATTAATCGTCATACAGCTTCAATCAATTCAGAAAATATCTCAGCCAGAACTACCGTGGCATAACACCCTGCCGGCAGGCTAAATGAAACCACAAAGTTATTACCCTGGCGACTACCTTCAAGCTGCCCCGGAATAACACGACATGCTCGCCTTTGTGCCTGTAATCTGGCCGCTATCAAACCATCTCGATAGACTGGATATTGATCGATAATGTTTGCTTCAAGCTCGGCAGCGTCCGATGCAACCATACCATCACCCTCGCCCCATAAGGGTGCCGTCGGGTGAATCTCGTTTGACTCAAGTCGTTGTTTTAAATCGTCAGTGGCATCATCTTTAAAACAGGCAGACTTGCCATCGAGCATAAAAACATCGCCCGGTAATCGATTATCCCAGACATGCTGATCTATACGTTCGGATAATATGCGATTGAACAACCACGAACGTGCGGCCGATAAATACATACCGCGTTTATGCCTGGCCAGCTTGAATCTCGGTCTGGAAAAAAGTTTTACTGCCTGCTCAAGATTATTATAATTTCTGCCGAAGCGTTGCGAACCAAAATAGTTTGCCACACCCCGTTGCGCAATCATTTCACAACGTAGTTGCAATGCTTCAAACATGGCGTCACTAGTATCACTTAAATCTCGTAATGTTATTTTGAAGGCATTGCTTTTAAGCGCACCACGTTGCAGCTTTCTATTATGCCGAACACTTTGTAACACCTGTATTTTTTCAGCAGAATCATCCGCCGAAAAGCCGGATTCGAAATCAGCCCAGTCAGGGGTTGGTTTTCCGGGCAACTGCACACTGAACCATTGCGATGTCACCGCATGGCGATCTTTCAGGCCGGCGTAGGCAACCTCCATTCTTTTTACACCACAGTAACTCGTTAGTTGCTCTGCAACCCAGTCCGTATTACATCCGCTTTTTTTTATGTAAATCCAGCAATGTTCACCCTCGCCACTGAAGTCCACAGGGATATATTCCTCAACGATAAAGTCATCAGGCTGTTTTTTTAATAACGCTGTGACATTTAAAGATTGATAAACTTTGCTAAAAGCATATTCTTTATCACTAAATAATTTATCCATGAACCGTCTTTTATTAATCCACTATATGCGTTGATGATCAAACAAATAACGATCTTGCTGCTCACCAGTTTTATCATTATAGGTATAAGCGCCTGTAGCGAAGAAGCAAAGCTACAGGCACTCGATTCAGATGCGAGCATACTCGCATTTGGCGATAGTTTAACGTATGGCACCGGTACAAGTCGCGACAAAGCATATCCGGCGGTGCTGGCAAAACTGATCAATCGTAAAGTGATCAATGCCGGTGTGCCAGGTGAAATCAGTGAAAATGGATTATCTCGTTTATTATTATTAATACAGCAACATCAGCCCGATCTCATCATTCTTTGTCACGGTGCAAACGATATTTTACGCAAGCTGGACATAAATAAAACCAACACCAATCTTCAAAAAATGATTGACCTGGCCAAACAAAACAACAGTCAGATTGTATTAATAGCCGTCCCGGAGTTCAGCCTTTTTTTAAATACATCACCCATATACCAGGAATTAGCTGAAAAAAACCAGCTTCCTATCACCAACGATATCTTAGCTGAGATATTAGCTAATAACGCTTTTAAATCTGATCATGTTCATCCAAATGCACAGGGATATCAGTTACTTGCAGAAGATATCAGCGTATTACTCCAGCGCTCTGGCGCAATTAATACAATAATGCCAAACGACTAGATACCTTCTGACACTCGTCTAAGTAATAAACATATTGACATTTTTTGACGCTCCGTCATATTATTAAGCCATGCAATGCCCTGTAGCCAAAATGATTGATTCTGTGCGTCCCCCGACACGTAAACAACGCGAACTAGCCGACCGTGAAAAACTCATTCTTGATACTGCCCAGACCATGCTGCACCAACACGGTTATAACCACCTGACCATGGAACGTATTGCTGAGACAGTAGAATATTCAAAGGGCACCATTTATAATCATTTCGCCAGTAAGGAAGACCTGGTCTGCTCCCTTAGCTGCCGTTGTATAACAAACCTCATTGAAATTTTTGAACGGGCTTACCAGTTTGAAGGTAGCACACGAGAAAGATACTCCGCTATCGGTATCGGTTTCTCTTTGTACCACCAGCTACACCCCATGGACGCACAGAACATTCAAACAGTTAAAAACAATGCCGTGCGAGAAAAAGTGAGTAAAGAAAAACTTGCTAAAATGGAATCTCTGGAACAAAAGATCACAAAAATTGCACAAAGCATCGTACAGGATGCGATAGACTGCGGCGACCTGGATAAAAAACATCAGGATAATGTAAGCACCATCGTTTTTGGCTGCTGGTCGATGCATTATGGTGCCTTGCTGCTAGATCAGTCGGATATACCGCTGCATGAGATGGGTTTCAGTCCAGTGGTAAAAATGTTGTGGCATAACGCCAACATATATCTTGATGGTTATAATTGGCTGCCTTTGAGCACAACAACAGATTCCAACAACCTTTTTAAGAAAATTTCATCCGCATTATTTGATGAATAAACGATTTGCGAAATATAGTGACGTTTAATACGTCATACCAATAACCAGGAAAAAACTAATAATAACAGGGGAAAAACTATGATCGAGTCGTATACACGTTGGATAATACGCTGGAAATATCTCGTTGTACTCGCTTCACTTGCCATGGTATTTGCCGCTGCCTATGGTGGGCAGTTTTTAGGTTTCAGCAATGATTACCGAATGTTTTTCGGAGAAGACAATCCTCAGTTACTTGCTTTTGAAAAGATGCAGGCGACCTTTAATAAAAATGACAATATTTTATTTGTTGTCACACCCAAATCAGAAAAAGTTTTCAGTAGAGAAACACTCGCGGTAATAAAAGACCTCACCAAACAGGCCTGGCAGGTCCCCTACTCTACCCGTGTTGATTCAATCACCAATCATCAACACACCACCGCGGAAGAAGATGACCTTATTGTTGATGACCTGGTTGTAGACCCTGATGCTCTAAGCGACAGTGACTTATTGACGATACAGTCTATCGCTATCAATGAACCGATGTTAGTCCATCGACTGATATCACCTGATAGTAAATTTGCCGGCGTTAATGTCACCGTACAACTGCCCGGTAAAGCTCTGGACGAAGTTCCAATAACAGTAGCATTTGCTCGTAATCTGAAACAGCAGATGTTAGAAAAATATCCAGAGGTAGAAATTCGCCTGGTTGGAATGGCGGTAATGAACAATGCATTTCCTGAAGCCAGTATGGATGATGTATCCACTTTATATCCTCTGGCGTTAGGCTTTATTGTTCTCACCTTACTCGTTTTATTGCGCGGTATAAGCGGCACTATCGCGACTTTTATCATGATAATCATGTCGATTATGACAGCCATGGGGCTTGCCGGCTGGTCGGGAATATTATTATCACCCCCTGTCATGTCAGCACCCATCATGATTTTAACCATGGCGATCGCTGATGCCGTGCATCTGCTTGTCACCATGCGTCATGAGCTCGCCATCGGTAAAAATAAAAACGATGCCATGATAGAAAGTATGCGGATTAACTTCCGCCCGATATTCGTCACAACATTAACTACGGTGTTAGGTTTTTTAAGCCTTAACTTTAGTGATGCCCCACCGTTCCATGACCTGGGGAACATCGCCTCCATGGGCGTAGCTGCCGCATTTATTTTCTCGATCACTTTCCTGCCAGCCATGGTCAGTATTTTACCCGCTAGCGGAAAACATGAAGTTGCCGGAAAACAGATGATGGCAAAGTTTGGTGAGTTTGTTATCGCTAAACAAAAACCACTTTTAATTGGTAATACCCTGCTAATTATTGGCCTTGCTGCACTGGTTCCGTTGAACGAATTAAATGATCAATTTATTAACTATTTTGATGAGACCATCGAATTTCGACGTGATTCAGATTATGCATCCGAAAATTTAACCGGTGTGTACTATATCGATTACGCCCTGGGCACTGGTCAATCTGGCGGTATCAGCGAACCGGACTATCTCGCCAATGTCGCTAAATTTTCGCAATACCTACGCTCACAACCTGAAGTGATTCATGTACAGACTATTTCTGATACATTTAAACGTTTAAACAAAAACATGCACGGTGATGATCCTGCATGGCAACGCTTACCTGAAGAGCGTGATCTTGCCGCACAATATTTATTGTTATATGAAATGTCACTGCCTTATGGTCTAGATCTAAACAATCAAATTGATATCGATAAAGCGACAACCAAGATCGCAGTTACTTTAAAAACATTAACATCCAATGAAGTTATTGCGTTTGATGATGCCACTATACGATGGCTAAAAGACAATACGCCATCGATACAACCCTATGCCAGCAGTCCTACGATCATGTTTGCCCATCTAGGAAAACGTAATATTAACAGCATGCTCACCGGAACCAGTGTAGCGCTGGTATTGATATCTGCCGTGCTGATATTTTTTCTGGGCTCTATCAAATACGGTTTTATCAGCCTGCTACCAAACCTGACACCGGCACTGGCCGCCTTTGGTATCTGGGGAATTACTGTCGGCCAGGTCGGTATTGGTCTATCCATCGTTACCGGCATGACGTTGGGCATTATTGTTGACGACACTGTGCATTTTTTAAGTAAATATTTGCGTGCTCGTCGAGAGAAAGGCCTAAGCGCTGAAGATGCTGTACGTTATGCATTTAATAATGTCGGGCTCGCCTTACTGGTCACCTCTGTCGTTCTGGTCGCTGGTTTTATGATTATGGCGCAGTCTCATTTTTACCTAAACTCAAGCATGGGCCTGTTGACCAGTGTCGTCATCATGCTTGCGCTTTTTATTGATCTGACACTGTTACCACCATTATTGATGAAATTTGCTGGTGATACCAAAGGAAAGAAATTATGAATCACACAAAATCCGTATTATTAATTAGCGCTCTGCTGTTAACGCCGTTACTGGCGTTTGCCGAAACAGATGAAGAGAAAGGTCTTGCTATCGCAGTTGAAGCGGATAAAAGAGACACTGGTTTTGAAGACTTTACTGCCAACATGGTGATGGAACTACGCAACAAACAGGGTGATGTAAGCACGCGTACGATCCGATTAAAAACCCTGGAAGTTATCGGCGACGGCGATAAATCAATGTCGATCTTTAATAAACCAGCTGATGTGAAAGGCACTGCTTTTCTCACCTTTTCACATGCAATAAAACCTGATGAGCAATGGTTATATTTACCGGCATTAAAACGCGTCAAACGCATCAACTCAAAAAATAAATCCGGTCCATTTATGGGCAGTGAGTTTGCCTATGAAGATTTAGCTTCACAGGAACTCGAAAAATACACTTACAAATACCTGCGTGATGAAATGCTAAACGGTGTCGATTGTTTCGTTATGGAACGCTACCCTGCATACGAACATTCCGGATACACAAAACAACTTGCCTGGGTCAATAAGGACAGATATGTAGCTGAAAAGATAGAGTTCTATGATCGAAAAAATGATCTGTTAAAAACGCTAGTAAACTCTGATTACCAACAGTATCTGGGGCAGTACTGGCGTGCAGCTGAAATGACGATGAAAAATCATCAGACGGGTAAAAGCACGATATTAAAATGGGAAGATTACAAATTTAAAAATGGATTAAAGGATAAAGACTTCAGTCGCAACAGCCTGCAACGAGCTCGTTAACGTTAATAATGGTGCAACCCCTGAAAGCATCATTTCCTGTTGCTGTCGTTATAACTTCCATGATAACGGCTGTAACAATAACGACCACGCAAGCCAGTGAGTTCTCCGGCTACATCGGTGGCGAGGAACGTTTTTTCTTTGAGGACCCACTAAGCCCTGTACAACATAACAGCTATCTGTCTGCAGTTGCCGAACCCGAATACTTCCATGCCTGGGATGATGGCACACAGAATCTTGATGTAAAACTTTTTTATCGCGTTGATCAATATGATGATCAACGCACACACGGTGATATCCGTGAACTTTCCTGGACCGGTGTCTTTGATAACTGGGAAGTACGCGCCGGCATCAGTAAAGTCTTCTGGGGCGTAGCAGAAACCCAACACCTGGTCGATATCGTCAACCAGACCGATCTGGTGGAAAATTTAGACGGTGAAGACAAGCTTGGTCAACCGATGCTGCGAGCAAGTACTGAACGTGACTGGGGTACACTCAACTTTTTCATCTTACCCGGCTTTCGTGAACGAACATTTCCAGGTGCTGAAGGCCGCCCTCGCCCCAATGTTGTCATAGATACCGATCTAGATGCTATTTACGATTTCAGTGAAGGGCAAGATCATATCGATCTCGCCGCCCGTTACTCTCACTACATTGGTGAATGGGAATTTGGCCTGTCACTTTTTAGCGGCACCGGACGCGAACCGACCGACTTCAGTCCAGTCGCTGTAACACCCGACGGTGAACCTGTCGTTGTTCCTGTTTATTCATTGATCAATCAAGTCGGTTTTGATGGCCAGGCATTTTTCGGTGACTGGACATGGAAACTTGAAGCCATCAATACCGAAGCCCGTAGCGGCGCCAAAAAAGGCATCAACAGTTTTCAGACCGTTGGCGGTTTTGAATACACACTGATTGGTATAACTGACGGTGGTATGGATCTGGGGTTTGTCGTGGAATATCACTACAGCGATAAACGTATTTATGAAAACACTATCTTTGACAACGACTTTGCCACCGCACTGCGTTTTGTTTTAAACGATGCACAATCAACAGAGATACTTGCTGGCTTCACAACCGACGCAGACACACAATCTGTCGGCAGTTTTATCGAAGCCTCACGTCGACTGGGTGATAGCTGGACCTTAGAAGCGCAAGTAAGAACGTTCCATGGCGCTAAAGAAGATCGCCCACTGTACAGTTTCAGGTTTGACGACTTTGCCCAGATTGATCTGAACTACCATTTCTAGCGACACTGTTTATCCGACCTGCTTCAAGTAGAAGTACCAAACCAGAAGTCTAAACTTTTCTCAAGAAACTCATCAAAACGCATGTAGTGCGAACCATCACATGAAAAATTCAGACCCACCATGCCGTTAATAACATTTAACGATCCAGCTCTTAAATAAACATTCTCATCAGCAAAACGTAAACTGCGAAATATCTCGAATACCGAAACGACTTTATCTGCTGGCACAATGGCCTTTTCATGATATTCACGTCGTGGATAAGCTAAACAGATATCCGGATCTATGATCTCATCAAAATTTAATATCCTGTAATTAAAGGGATCATCGACCAACCAAATGGTAGCGCGACTACTGGAAAAATGAAGTTTGCCATGAAAGATACCATGCTCGGTAATTAGCTCATTCATAATGGGGATGACTTCATCCAGATGTTTATCCATCTGACTTTCAACACGTTGCTGATGAAATACCACGCTACGAATTGCAGGATCACCTTTTATCTGTCGCCATTTATCAGGCTCCTGATAGGCTTCCTTAATACCCGGCAACTCCCTTAGATCAAAATCCGCGCCAAGAAAACCGCTACGTTCACCCTCGTCATTGCGTACAACCTGAATGGCGGTGAAGGATGGCCGTTTTTTATTTCGACTGATGTAGGCGTCAGATAATTTAAAATCTGTGGTGCCAATTATGCCCTGCATGTAGGGCCGGTCCATTCGATTACGTCCAAGATGCGTTCCTTCTTTACCACTTTGAGTAATATTATCGGTTAACTGCATACCATCAGCGTTGAGCACATAGAGATGTTTACAATAGGAAAGTTTTGGTAAGGTTTTAGACAGCAATACTTCCAATGCTTCACGCTCATCTAACTGGGGCGCACACTTTATGGCTAGCTCATGCATCTCAGCTGCTAACATCGCGGTGAGTTTTTCACGCTGTATACGTATAGTTTCTTTAAGATTGCTGCTCATGCACTATTACCTTTGGTCATGATATAAAAAAATAATAAGAGATAACCGGCCACTTCAGTTAACCAATTATTACCAGTTGTTTTATACGTTCAATATCATCTCGCAGTTTGGCAGCTGCTTCGAATTCCAGATCACGCGAATGTTGATACATCTGTTTTTCAAGTTGTTCCAGTGTTTTAGTTAACTGTTTTGGCGTCATCGCCTGATAGGTTGCTTTTTCTTCTGCTACTTTTTGCAACTCGACCGTTTTTCTTGAATGTTTATCGCCATAACCGGCTTCTAATACGTCACGCACGCCTTTGATAATACCTTTGGGCGTAATGCCATGTTTTTTGTTGTAGGCAATCTGGACTTCACGGCGCTGTTCAGTGACATCGATCGCCTTTTGCATCGAACCTGTAATTCTATCGGCATACAGAATGGCTTTACCATTGACATTACGTGCCGCACGACCAATGCTTTGTATCATCGAACGTTCCGAGCGTAAAAACCCTTCTTTGTCGGCATCGAGGATGGCTATCAAGGAAACCTCCGGCATATCCAGTCCTTCACGTAACAGGTTAATGCCCACCAGCACATCGAATTCACCGAGTCGTAGATCACGAATAATTTCCACACGTTCAACGGTATCGATATCAGAATGTAGATAACGCACTCTTACATCATGTTCGCTCAAGTAGTCGGTTAAGTCCTCAGACATACGTTTGGTTAGGGTAAGAATTAATACTCGTTCATTAAGCGGTACACGAATATTTATTTCTGACAGGACATCATCGACCTGTGTCGCCACTGGGCGTACTTCTATCAGCGGGTCGAGTAAACCTGTTGGTCGCACCAGCTGCCTCGCTACCGCATCAGCATGTGCGTCTTCATATGGCCCTGGTGTTGCCGAGACAAATAAAGTCTGTGGCGACATCTTCTCAAATTCATCAAACCGCAGGGGTCGATTATCCAGCGCAGAAGGCAATCGAAAACCAAAGTTCACCAGGTTTTCTTTACGTGAACGATCACCTTTATACATGGCGCCGATCTGTGGTACCGAGACATGGCTTTCATCGATGATGAGCAACGCTTCTTTCGGTAAGTAGTCAAATAGGCAGGGCGGTGGGTCGCCGGGGTTACGATTCGATAGATAACGTGAGTAATTTTCGATACCGCTGCAATAACCCAGTTCTCGCATCATCTCGATGTCAAACTGGGTACGCTGTTCCAGACGCTGCGCTTCCACAAGTTTATTATTATCACGCAATTCCACCAGACGTTCTTTCAGTTCCACTTTGATGTGTTCGATCGCACCCAGGATGACTTCACGTGGTGTGGCGTAATGGGTTTTCGGATACACCGTAATACGGGCAACTTTTTTGATAATCTCGCCGGTTAGCGGATCGAAAATGCTGAGATTTTCGATTTCTTCATCAAACAGCTCGATGCGTATAGCTTCACGTTCCGAGTCCGCCGGATGAATATCGATCACTTCGCCCCTTACCCGGTAGGTACCACGGCGCAGCTCAACATCATTTCGTAAGTACTGTAATTCAGCCAGTCGCCGTAAAATATTACGCTGATCGATCACATCGCCGCGTACCAGATGTAATATCATCGAAAAATACGATTCTGGATCACCTAACCCATAAATCGCAGAGACCGTAGCAACAATAATAGTGTCTGGCCTTTCCATTAAAGCTTTGGTGGCCGACAATCGCATCTGTTCTATATGTTCATTCACCGATGCATCTTTTTCGATGAAGGTATCACTCGCCGGCACATAGGCTTCTGGCTGGTAATAGTCGTAATATGAAACGAAATATTCCACCGCATTGTCTGGAAAAAACTCCTTCATCTCGCCGTATAGCTGGGCCGCCAATGTTTTATTGGGCGCCATGATAATGGTCGGTCTCTGTAGATGGTTGATGACATTAGCCACGGTGAAAGTTTTGCCTGAACCTGTGACACCGAGTAACGTCTGCCTGGCTAAGCCGTTTTCAAAACCATCGATCAGGGTCTGTATTGCTTCGGGCTGATCACCTGTGGGCTGATAATCCGTGTGCAGGTCAAATTTTTTCAACATAATCATTCTGGGCTACTACATTCCAAGCTAAAAATAAATTAAACTCAACCGATAAACAAATACTTACAATTAATGGCTGAATTCTTCACGGACACTACATTGAAAATATCGCTTTCAGATCGTATACAAAGAGTAAAACCTTCACCTACCCTCGCCGTCACCGCTTTAGCCAATCAACTTCGCGCCGAAGGCCGAGATGTGATTGGACTGGCTGCCGGTGAACCGGATTTTGATACCCCTGAATACATTAAAAAGGCCGCTATCGACGCAATTAATAAGGGTTACACCAAATACACTGCAGTTGACGGTACCGCCGGCCTCAAACAGGCCATTATAAACAAGTTCAAACGAGAAAATGATTTTGATTTTACTGCAGATCAGATACTGGTTTCTGTGGGTGGCAAACAGGCCTTTTATAACCTGTGCCAGACCTTATTAAATGAAGGTGATGAAGTCATTATTCCGGCACCTTACTGGGTATCTTATCCCGATATCGTCAAACTGGCTGATGCGACCCCAGTTGTTATCGAAGCAGGCATCTCACAGTCTTTTAAAATTACTCCAGAACAACTACAGCAGGCGATCACAGATAAAACCAAAATGGTTATTATCAACAGTCCGTCTAACCCCTCGGGCAAGGCCTACAGCAGAGCTGAACTCAGAGCCTTAGGCGATGTACTGGTAAAACACCCGAACATCGTTGTGATGACCGATGACATCTATGAGCATATCGTATGGACCGACGAAGGATTTGTTAACATTTTAAACGCCTGCCCTGAACTAGCCGATCAAACCGTGGTAATCAACGGTGTATCAAAAGCCTATTCCATGACCGGTTGGCGTATTGGTTATAGTGGTGGTCCGGTCGACATTATCAAGGGCATGAAGAAAATTCAGTCACAGAGCACATCTAACCCGACGTCGATCGCCCAATATGCTGCTCAGGCAGCACTTGAAGGTGATCAGAGTTTTCTTAAAGATATGTGCGATGTATTCAAACAACGTCATGATTATGTCTATCAGACGCTTGATGCAATGGATGGTGTTGAATGTCCACCAAGTGATGGTACCTTCTATAGCTTCCCGTCTTTTCATGCCGTCATCGAGCGCATGGACGGTATCGAAGATGATGTGCAGCTGGCGCAGCTCTTACTTGAAAAAGCAGAAGTTGCCCTGGTTCCAGGTTCAGCCTTCGGCTTATCCGGGCACTTACGGCTATCTTTTGCAACAGATATGGACAGTCTTAAAAAAGCACTGGCAAGAATCAAGCAAACAATTGAATAATCATCTATTTTTGCCTGAGGAAGGAGTATTAAGTATTGACCGATGCAACTCAAATCGGTAGCATACCGCCTTCCAATTGGGACGCCCTGATAAGGCATATGTCCTAGCAGAAATTCCTCGATAGCTCAGTTGGTAGAGCAACGGACTGTTAATCCGTTTGTCGCTGGTTCGAGCCCAGCTCGAGGAGCCATATAAAACAAAGAGCTGCAGATTCACTTCTACAGCTCTTTTTTTTTGAGTCACCACATAGTCACCACCAGACTATATTTCATCAAAAAGCACCAATAAAATCAGTATTATTTCTCTGGTCTGAAAAGAATATAGAGTCTCGTCTACCCTGCTTTACACACTGGTATCATTTACTACCGACACATACAGTCAGGCTATGCCTTCAGCTCTTTTGAGTTATTCGCCCTTATACATAAGGTGGTGGGGGAGAAAACATCGAATTCTGGTATATATCATACTTATATACTCCCCACATTTTTTGGGAGAATCGCACCTAATAAAACCCTTATATAATTTATCTGCTCATGCATCCTTCCGGTCATAAAAGATTCTTCGTTAATTTCGTATAAACAAACAAAAAGCTCGGATGAGGACACTTACCTTATTATCGTATGAATAATTGAGTAAGATTTTAACCGACATCACAACGCTGATCATAAGGCTATTCCGCTGTCACATTACTTTACACTCGCAGTATGCAGTGAGCACATATAAATATAAATGCTTTATAACTCAATGAATTGTATACACAGGTATCAATAAGGCATATAACTTGCTAATTACTCAGTAATAACAAAACAAAGGAAAATGACCAGGCAATTATGTTGTTAATAAAGCACCTCATGGATTTAAAAACACCTAAACTATTAAGCCTGGATTTTAGTAACGCTAATAAACAGGATAATAAAAAACATTATTTCCTTAAGTTTTCAATCCCACTAGCACTCTCGTACTGGATTTTCGAGTCTGCTGTTCATTATTTCTGGTACGGCGAAATAGAGTTTAAAATTATACCTGTCGACGATAACGAATTATGGATGAGAACTTCCATATTCATGTTACTCGCTTCTTTTGGTTTATTTGCTGACTATACATCAAGAAAATTAATCGAAAAAAATATCAGGAATAATCAAACAGAAAACATCGCCCGAGCAAAGAAACAATGGGAACTAATAGTCGATACATTGCCACAACTTGTTATAGCCATGGACCACAATGCAAGAATTACTCGTGTTAACCGAACAATAGAAACATGGGGCATGGGAAAGGTTAATAATGTAGATGGGTTATATGTCTCAGATTTTCTTAAATGCTTCAATAACAACTTTACTGACGACGCCTGGACTTCTGACTGGCCATATATCTGGCAACAACTTAAGAATAAAGACTTGCTAGAAAGGAAAGTAGAAAAAAATCATATTGGTAAGACATATCTATATACACTGAGAAAGATTTCAGATTATGACTTCAACAGAGATCAGTGTTTTGCGGTGTTAGTTATTGATGACATTACAACACGCCAGGATGTAGAAAAATCCTTAAAGACACATGCACTGAATCTTGAGAAAGAAGTTGATGAGCGAACATCAGAGCTTAACCAGGCAAACAAACAACTCAAGCATGAGTTATATGCCCAAAAACTTGCAGAAGAAGAATTAAACAAATTACAGGAATGTCGCCTGGGTCTTCTACGTGACTTATTTACTGCACAGGAAACGGAAAGAAAACGAATTGCTCGTGAATTACATGATTCGATCGGTCAAAGTCTTGGTGCAACTAAATTTAAAATAGAAGAATTGCTCATGAATAAACAGAATTTTATTGACGATGAGTATGACCAGTTCAATAATTTAGTAAGCACAATTAAAGATGCGATAAATGAGGTTCGTCACATAGCAATGGGTTTACGACCTGCGATGCTTGATGATCTTGGCGCTCTGCCGACGTTGAACTGGTTTTGCAGAGAGTTTGAAAATACTTATACAAAGATAAAAATTAATCTATTAATGAATGTGGATGAGTCTGACCTATCTGAACATCAAAAAGTTGTTATCTTCCGTATTGTTCAGGAAGCAATGAACAACGTTGCCAAACATGGAAATGCTACAAAAATAGAGCTGAAACTTAGTAAATCCAGCGCTGAAATGAGACTATGTATCAGTGATAATGGCTGTGGTTTTGTTTATATGAGCTCATTGATCAATAAAAACATCAACCAATCAAGATGTAGCTTTGGCTTAAGTAGCATGCGCGAGCGTGCTGAATCTACTGGCGGTAAATTTGTAATTGAGTCTACCCCGGGCAGTGGAACTTCTGTCATAGTCTTATGGAAAAATAAAGATGCACTTTCCTTAGATGAAAAAATAACAGCTTAGATTAACAACACACCAGTACTGAAAATCACACCTTATTATTAAAGCCGCTAAGTAATACAATATTTTTTATTAATGAATAATCTGATTACTTTTTTTAAAAGTTGTAGTCTCATCTTTCGTTAACTGAACGATGCAGTAGACCTTAAGTACAGACAAGCTAAAACACAGTGAGCTTGACCATTCACTATTTCAAAAAACTCTCTCTATAAAACTTAGTTTCTCCCTTAGAAACTTTTTTCTCACAACAACCTACCTGGACACTTAATATAAGCCATATCTCTTACTTCGTAAATTCAGACGATATAAGCTAATCAATAATACCAATGTTATTAAATCAAAACTGCTGCTACCGCTTCCGCCTGCACCATTATTATTATCATTTGGCTCAATGCGGGTATCAGAGAAAGGATCATTTTCAAGAACAATCAATGCAGCAATATTTGGCTTGCTCAGGCCTGCACCTCCGGTGGGAGCACTAAGCGTTAACTTCAGCATCTCATCCCCTTCATAAGTGATGTCATCAAGGATGGTCACTTTAAAGGTCTGACTCAAAATGCCGTCGGCAAAACTCAGGCTGCCATTCGTTGCAGTGTAGTCACTACCTGCTTTAGCAGGACCGTCACTGGTGGCATAATCCACACCCACCGTGCCAAAGCTACCGCCAACGCGGGTAACCGTTATCAAAGCACTCAGGCCATTTTCAGCCACTGTATAGGTTGGTGCACTGAACTGCAGGCTACCGGACGATGGCACCGGATCATCCTCTGTAATCGTTATTATCGCCAGAGCCGGACTACCCAGGCCGGCACCGCCAGTAGGATTATTGAGGCTTAAGTTTAAGGACTCATCACCTTCATAATCAGCATCGTCAATAATATCAATGCTGAAGGTCTGACTTACTACGCCATCAGTAAACCTTAAACTTGCACTCACAGCGGTATAGTCACTGCCTGCCGTGGCTGAGCTATCAGCACTGGCATAGTCCACACCCACCGTGCCAAAGCTGCCACCGGTGCGCGTCACGGTAATAGTCGCTGTGATACCATTTTCTGCCACGTTGTAATTAACCGCACTGAACTGCAGGCTACCGGCGGGCGGCACTGGATCATCCTCTGTAATCGTTAGTATCGCCAGAGCCGGACTACCAAGGCCTGCTCCGCCAGTAGGATTACTGAGGCTTAAGCTTAAGGTCTCATCGCCTTCATAATCAGCATCATCAATAATATCAATACTGAAGGTCTGGCTTACTATGCCAGCGGAAAAACTTAAACTACCATTCACAGCGGTATAGTCACTGCCTGCCGTGGCTGAACCATCAGCACTGGCATAATCCACGCCCACCGTACCGAAACTGCCGCCCACACGGGTCACGACGATGGTGGCTGTCGTACCATTTTCATTTTCACTATAAATAGGCGTACTAAACTGCAGACTGCCTGACGGAGGTACTTCTTCATTTTCACTGATGGTCAGTACCGCACTACTCTGTGTACCCAGATTTGCACCACTAACGTTGCTCAATAATAGATTTACCGTCTCGTCACCTTCATAAACAGCATCGTCAATCATACCAACGCTAAATGTCTGGCTTAAAACACCATCAGCAAAATTTAAACTGCCATTCACCGCGACGTAATCACTTCCCACCGCCGCACTGCCACCTGCGATACTAGAGTAATCTACACTCACCGCTCCAAAAGTTCCGCCCACACGGGTCACTGTAATAATCGCACTGACACCGTTCTCGGCAACGCTATAAGTTGCTGCACTAAACTGCAGGCTGCCTACAGATGGCACCGGATCGTTCTCGTTTATGGTCAGACTCGCTGTGGTCGGTGAACCCAGGCCGGCACCGCCAGTAGGATTACTGAGTGTCAGGGTTAATGACTCATTGCCTTCATAGATGACGTCATCGGTAATGGCCACGGTGAACGTTTCACTGAGGATACCGTCCGCCAGACTGAGTGTGCCGCTCACTGCCGTGTAGTCACTGCCGGCCGCAGCTGTGCCGTCACTGCTGGCATAGTCCACACCCACGATACCAAAGCTGCCGCCCACACGGGTCACGGTGATGGTGGCTGTCGTACCATTTTCAGCAACGCTATAAGTTGCTGCGCTGAACTGCAAACTGCCAGAAGGCGGTATCGGATCATCTTCAGTGATGGTTAAGCTGGCGCTTACCGGTGAACCCAGGCCGGCACCGCCAGTAGGATTACTGAGGACCAGGGGTAATGACTCATTGCCTTCATAGATAACGACATCGGTAAGGGCCACGGGCAACGATCACGTGCGGATCCCGTCCCCCACATTGAGTGGTCGTCGCCTTCACCGGTATCGCA
>CAJXZZ010000044.1 GCA_913065105.1 uncultured Gammaproteobacteria bacterium
AGTTACGGTAGCACTGGTTTTGGTGGCGCATGTCCGCCCAAAGGTGACAAAGCACATCGTTATATCTTTACGGTGTTTGCCTTGAATACTGAAAAGATCGAACAGACTTCCGATGCACGGCCTGAATTGATCGGTTTCTTTTTAAACAGTCATGCGATTGCTAAAGCAAGCATCATGGCTTATTACGGCCGTTAAGCACGGTAGATAGTTAAGAATAAAATGAATAAGACTAAAACACTTTACGATAAATTATGGTTAGACCATGTGGTGCGTAGCGAAGCCGATGGTACGGCTTTGTTATATATCGACCGCCATCTGGTGCATGAGGTTACTTCACCTCAGGCATTTGAAGGCTTGCGTATTGCAGGCCGTCGGCCGTGGCGCGCCAGTTCTATTGTTGCCGTACCTGATCATAATGTACCAACGACAGATCGCAGTTCGGGTATCCAGGATCCAGTGGCAAGATTACAGGTTGAAACACTGGACAGTAATTGCAAAGAATTTAGTTTAACTGAATTTGATATGGCTGATGAACGTCAGGGCATCGTGCATGTGATCGGTCCAGAGCAGGGTGCGACCTTGCCGGGCATGACCGTGGTATGCGGTGACTCTCACACCTCAACACATGGTGCGTTTGGTGCATTGGCATTTGGCATAGGGACTTCAGAAGTCGAGCATGTTCTAGCCACGCAATGTTTGATGCAGAACAAAAGTTTGAACATGCTGGTATCGGTTGACGGCGACGCGCCTTCAGGTGTTACTGCAAAAGATATCGTGCTGGCAGTCATCGGTGAGATCGGTACTGCAGGTGGTACCGGTTACGCCATCGAATTTGGCGGTGCTGCCATTCGTGCTCTGTCCATCGAAGGACGTATGACAGTGTGCAACATGGCTATCGAAGCCGGTGCGCGTGCCGGCATGGTAGCGGTGGATGAAACTACGATTGAATATGTAAAAGGCCGGCCGTATTCTCCAACAGGCGAAACTCTGGAAAAAGCGATTGCTTACTGGTCTACTTTACACAGTGATGAAGGCGCACACTTTGATAAGGTCGTTCACCTCGATGCAGCCGACATTAAACCGCAGGTTACCTGGGGGACTTCGCCAGAAATGGTGGTTGATATTGATTCAGTGGTGCCCAATCCTGATGATGAAACAGATAAAGTCAAAGCCGATGGTATGCGTAAAGCACTAGCTTATATGGGGCTTGAAGCGGGTACGCCGATAAACGAAATAGCGGTAGATAAAGTATTTATAGGTTCATGCACCAATTCACGTATAGAAGATCTGCGTGATGCAGCAAGAATTGCCGAAGGTAAACAGGTTGCTGGCAATATAAAACTGGCCATGGTGGTTGCAGGCTCAGGTCTGGTAAAAAAACAGGCGGAGGCAGAAGGCCTTGATAAAATATTTATTAAAGCAGGGTTTGAATGGCGCGAACCGGGTTGTTCGATGTGTCTTGCCATGAATGCGGATCGCCTGGAACCAGGCGAACGTTGCGCATCAACCTCAAATCGCAATTTTGAAGGCCGACAGGGTCAGGGTGGACGTACACATCTGGTGAGTCCAGCCATGGCAGCAGCAGCTGCCATCGAAGGCCATTTCGCTAACGCCAATGATTTGGTTTAACTACAGAAATATCATTTAAAGATAAATATATTATGCAAGCATTTACCCAACATACCGGAATTATTGCGCCCTTGGATCGACCCAATGTTGATACCGATGCGATTATTCCTAAACAGTTTTTAAAATCGATTAAACGTTCAGGTTTTGGCCCGAACGCTTTTGATGACTGGCGCTACCTTGATGCCGGTGGGCCCGAGATCGAAAATGAAGGCCGCCGTGTAAATCCGGATTTTATTTTAAATCAACCGCCTTATGATAAAGCAACGATTTTGCTGGCACGTGAAAATTTTGGCTGTGGTTCATCGAGAGAGCATGCGGTCTGGGCATTAGATGATTTTGGGTTTCGTGCGGTGGTAGCACCAAGCTTTGCCGATATCTTTTACAATAACAGTTTCAAGAATGGTCTGTTACCGATCGTGTTGGATGCAGATGTAATTGATGATCTATTCAAGCGTGTATCGGAAAATAATGGGCTGGAACTTTCCATCGATCTTGAGGCGCAGACGGTTAGTTGTCAGGGTGAGAAAATTGCGACGTTTGAAATTGATGATTTCCGTAAACATTGCATGTTAAATGGTCTGGATGATATTGCTTTGACATTACAGCATGCAGATGAAATTACCGTGTTCGAAGAAAAGAGAAAACAAACAGCGCCCTGGTTGTTTTAAAAGAAATTTTTTACCGTAGAGGCGCGAAGTCGCAGAGTTTTTTGGTTGCGCCTGTGGCGCAATAAACAGCAATATGTTTTTCTCTGCGCCTCCGCGCCTCCGCGGTAATTTTTTTGAAATAAAGCGTATAATTACACCCCGTTTCAAGTGGGTTATATTTTTTTAGAGATATTTATGAGTTTAAAAATTGCTGTGATGCCAGGCGATGGCATCGGAATAGAGATTGTTGCTGAAGCGGTCAAGGTTTTAAATCACTATAAAGACAGTGGTCGTCTTGATATCGAGTTAGAAGAAGCTCCTGTGGGTGGCGCGGGTTATGATGCAGCAGGCAAACCATTGCCTGATGAAACATTAGCATTGGCCAGAGCGTCTGATTCGATTTTGTTCGGTGCCATCGGTGGTCCACAATACGATGGCCTGGCACGTGAACTTCGCCCGGAACGTGGTTTGCTTGCATTACGTTCAGAACTTGAGCTGTTTGCCAATCTACGTCCGGCGATCTTATATCCGCAACTTGCCGAAGCCTCTTCGTTAAAACCAGAAGTGGTGTCCGGTCTGGATATTATGATCGTTCGCGAATTAACCGGCGGCATTTATTTTGGAGAACCTCGCGGCATTAAAACTGATGACTCAGGTGAACGCATCGGTTTTAACACGCTGGTTTATAAAGAAAGCGAAATTGATCGTATCAGCCGTGTTGCTTTTGATATTGCCATGAAGCGCGGTAAACGTTTGTGTTCTGTTGATAAAGCCAACGTGCTTGAAGTATCTGAATTATGGCGTGAAGTGGTAACAAAAAATTCAGCTGAGTATCCAGACGTTGAACTGAGTCATATGTATGTCGATAACGCAGCCATGCAATTAGTGAAATGGCCAAAACAGTTTGATGTGATGGTAACTAAAAATATGTTCGGTGATATTTTATCGGATGCAGCGGCAATGCTAACCGGTTCTATCGGTATGTTGCCATCGGCTTCACTGGACGCAAACTCTAAAGGTATGTATGAACCAATTCACGGTTCCGCGCCTGATATCGCAGGTAAAGGAGTGGCTAATCCTCTGGCAACCATCCTGTCGGTAGCAATGATGTTGCGTTATAGTCTCGATCGCGCTGACCTGGCCGATGAGATAGATGCAGCTGTAGGTAAGGTGCTGGATACAGGTTTACGCACGGCGGATATCATGGCAGCAGGCTGTAAAGAAGTTGGCACGGTTGAAATGGGTGAAGCGGTTTTAGCCCAGTTGTAGTAAAAGATTTTTACCGCAGAGACGCGGAGGCGCAGAGTTTGTTTTTTTGTTGCGCCTCTGCGGTTCAATTAGTTTTTAAATATTTAGATTTTAGTGAAGTAAAATTATGAGTAAAACATATGATGTTGCGGTAGTTGGTGCTACCGGTGCAGTTGGTGAAACTATGCTGTCGATTTTGGCAGAGCGTAAATTTCCTGTCGGTGAAGTTTATGCCTTAGCCAGTAGTCGCTCTGCGGGCAAACGCGTCGAGTTTGGTGATAAGACGCTGGTGGTGCAGGATCTGGCTGAATTTGATTTTTCTAAAGCACAGATCGGTCTGTTTTCAGCAGGCGGCTCTATTTCCAAAGAGTTTGCACCAAAAGCTGCGGCTGCCGGCTGCGTGGTTATCGACAATACTTCCGAGTTTCGTTATGACGACGATATTCCGTTGGTAGTGCCTGAAGTTAATCCTCACGCAATAGCGAATTATAAAACACGCGGCATCATTGCAAACCCTAACTGCTCTACTATTCAGATGCTGGTTGCCTTGAAACCTATCTACGATGCGGTAGGTATCGAAAGAATTAATGTTGCGACTTATCAGGCGGTATCCGGTACCGGTAAAGAAGCTATCGAAGAACTGGCAGGGCAGACTGCGCGACTGCTTAATGCAAAACCGCTTAAATGTGAAGTTTATCCAAAACAGATCGCTTTTAATGTATTACCGCAGATCGATGTTTTTATGGACAATGGTTATACCAAGGAAGAGATGAAAATGGTCTGGGAGACGCGCAAGATTTTCGAAGATGATTCCATCATGGTAAACCCCACTGCAGTTCGTGTGCCGGTTTTTTATGGCCATTCTGAAGCTTTGCATATCGAAACTAGAGATAAGATCACTGCCGAACAGGCGACTGAGCTGTTATCAAAAGCTGAAGGCGTCGAAGTGCTCGATGAGCGCGCCGACGGTGGCTACCCAACCGCCGTTACCGAAGGTGCAAATAATGATGCAACTTACGTGGGCCGCATTCGTGAAGATATTTCACATGAGAGAGGTCTGGATATGTGGGTGGTATCCGATAATGTGCGTAAAGGGGCGGCATTAAATAGCGTACAAATTGCTGAGATTTTGATAAAACAGTATTTATAACCTATAGTTACATCTGCATACTTAAAGTATATTATTGATAATAAGCGTTTAAAGCTTAATAATAAGAATAAATTGTGGTTAATACCTGTTTTTGATGTGTCGATTAGAAACATATAGACAGGTGGCTACGGGATGAATAGGGGACTCACCAGTGCGTAAATTACCAGCTCGTAAATTGCTTGGGACTATAATAGCCGGGGCATTATTTTTACCTCACACGGGTTTTACCCTGGGTTTGGGTGAGATTGAAGTTAACTCTGCATTAAACCAGGCCTTAAATGCAGACATTCAATTATTATCTGCGTCGGTAGAAGATACTGAAAATTTAATCATTAAACTGGCCTCAAGAAAAGAGTTTATACGCGCCGGCTTAGATCGTCCTTATTCACTTAATGATCTACGCTTTAAGTCAGAAGAGATTAATGGTGTCCCTTACATCAAAGTGTCTTCAGGCAGTCCGATACGCGAACCATTTCTAAATTTTCTGGTTGAAATCGACTGGCCAAATGGCCATTTATTGCGCGAATACACCGTATTACTGGATCCTCCTGTATTTATGACGCAACCAGCCAGCACCTCGCCTGCGCCGGTAAGTCAAACTGCAAGCTCATCTGATGGTTCTGGCTTTCGCCCAACTTCCGGTGGATCTACAAATGTAGTGCCTGTGGTGATGCCTGTAGCAACAACCTCTCCAAGACCGATGGTCCAGGTACCGGCTCAACAAATTCAACCAGCTCCAATGGCGCAGGCACCAGTTACTCATACAAATACACAATCAAGCTGGGTGCCCGCACCCGTGGGAAAGCAACCGGCAGTAATTAATCAACCGGCTGGTAGCTATCGGATTAAGGCCGGTGATACGGCCTGGAGCCTGGCAGATGCCATGCGGCCAGATCAGAGTGTCTCCGTGTCACAAATGATGGTGGCACTGCTGCGTGCTAACCCAGAGTCTTTTATTAATGAAAATATAAATGGTTTAAAACGGGGCTATATCTTACGTGTGCCGGATTATGATCAGATTGCAGCTATCGATCACTCGGATGCACGTGCCATGGTTCGTGAGCAGGCGGCCCTGTGGCGTCAGTATCAACAGTCTCAGAGCAGCGGCCAACCTGTTTCTGCGATGGAAGCGGATGCTCATGCAGGTACTGATGATGGCTCAGCTGCAAATACAGGCAAAGAAGAGGACGCATATCTAGAAATTGTCAGTGCAGGTTCTGGTGCTTCAACCACTAGTGGAAAAGATCCAACTGAAATGAATTCTGCCGAGCTTCGCGCAGAACTGGCTTTAGCCAGGGAGCGTGTTGAAACAGAGCAGGTTGAGAAAGAAGGGCTTCAGCAGAGAGTAGATCAGCTTGAGCAGCATGTCGAAAAAATGAAAGGCATGTTATCGATTGAAGACGCAGAATTATCTGCCGTTCAATCACTTAATGCATCAGCGCAAGACGAGCTTGCCAGTGATGAAACTGTTTCAGATGTAATGCACGATGAATCTACAGACAAGGTAGCACTAGAAGAAACCGACACTGAATCAATGGCTGAAGCTGCTGTTGTTGCACCTCCTGCTGAAGATGTGATGGCGGAAATGCCGGAAGAGAATACAAAAGGTAGTGACCGAGGTCTTTTATTTACTGATGAAGCTGAGAGCGACGAAAACATGGCAGAAATGCCAAAAGCTACAGAATCAGCAGATGATAGTGAAGTAGCACAGCATCAAGTAGATGATCAGGCGTCAGAGCCTGATGCTTTAACTCGATTACTTAATAATCCAATGATGCTTGCCGCTGTAGGCGGTATTTTATTGTTACTAGCTGGCCTGATTGGCCTGATTATAAAACGCCGTAAAGCAGCAGAAGAAGCTGAGCCGGTAATGTCTGGTTTTGATGACCTGGAAATTTTGGCAGATGACGTTGCTGAGGCAGAAGCGGACGCTGAATCGCTGACAGGTGACCAGGTATTAGATAGTGAGGAGTCGTCAGAAGATGATTTTGATTCAGACTCAACTATGATGCTTGATTCAGCTGAAGATGCGTCTGTTGCAGAAGAGGATTCTTCTACAGCACTTGAAGATGATGCGCCTCGCGATGATGTTATTGCTGAAGCTGATGTTTATCTGGCTTATGGTATTTATCAGCAGGCAGAAGAATTACTTGTACAAGCGATAGCGGATAACCCTGATCGTGATGATTATCAGGTAAAACTGGCAGAGACATACCATGCCAGTAAAAATGCAGAAGCCTTTGCAGAGGTTGCTGCTGAGATCAAGAAACGAACCGATGATATTAATTCGCCCACATGGAAAAAAGTGATGGTCATGGGGCAGGATATATGCCCCGATAATCCGATGTTCCAGGGCAGCATGGTTAGTGGTCTTGATGCCGATTCGCTTTCACCGGGTACACCCTCAATGGATTTTGACCTGGGTACGGATGGATTAGCAGATGCACCTGACCTTGACCTGAGTCTGGATGAGAGTCCAATTGAATTGCCAGATATGGATGATGTAGAAGAAACAACTGCTGAAGCAGTTGATGAACTTGAATTTGATATAAGTGATACTGGTGCTGTTGAAGAAACTGCGACAGAGGATGAATTTTCACTGGATATAGACGCCTCTGAACTCGATATAGATATACAGGACGCGGTTGTAGAAACTGAAGAGAGTATCGATCTGGGTGATGTCGATCTTGGTCTGGAGCTGGATGATGATAGTGCAGCAGATGAAGTACTTGATATCGACGATATTGACATCGATTTTGGCCTGGAAGACGATACTGATAAAACGGTAACAGAGGAAGAGGTTTCTCTGGATCTGTCAGATGAAGTTGAAGCGTCTCTTGATCTTACGGACGAAGTTGCAACAATGGATGACGACAATTCACTGGATATGGCGTTAGAGGAAGAGACTACAGCCGCGAGTAGTGATCTAGACGATGACGAGGATTTCGATCTTTCTAGTCTCGATGATGTTGACGAGATCAGCACAAAACTAGACCTGGCACGTGCATATCTTGATATGGGTGACCATGAAGGTAGCCGCGGTATACTCGAAGAAGTACTGGCTGATGGTAATGATGAGCAAAAACAGGAAGCCAATGATTTAATGGCAAAACTGGATTAAATACTCAAGACTTCTGTAAAATACCAAGCGCCAGTCTGATTTCAGGCTGGCGTTTTTATGTCCACGGATGGACGGACAGATATTTGCTCCTGCAATATCTGCACTTCCACCATCCGTGGTGGTCGTATGTCACAGAGAGCCAGGGATGGCGGTGTGACGAATGTCCATTTTTATTAGCAGCCACTTTATAACAATCATGGTTAAACAAAGAATCGCTTTAGGTGTTGAATATAATGGCCATATGTTCAGTGGCTATCAGTTACAGTCACATGGTACCCGTACGGTGCAGGGTGAACTGGAGCAAGCCTTATCTCAAGTGGCGAATGAACCTGTACGCGTGACCTGTGCCGGCCGCACCGATACCGGTGTGCATGCGACCGGCCAGGTGGTTCATTTTGATACCGCTGTACCGCGTGAATTAAAAGCCTGGATGCTGGGTAGTAATACAAACTTACCGGATGATGTTTCTGTCCACTGGGTACGCCAGGTCAGCGAAGATTTTAGTGCACGCTTTAGCGCTATATCGAGAAGCTATCGATATATATTATATAACCGAAGAGTTCGATCAGCCGTGTTTCAACATAACGTAGCCTGGTCGTACGCTGTATTTGATGAAAACGCGATGCATGATGCTGCACAGTTCCTGCTGGGTGAACATGATTTCTCAGCCTTTCGCTCATCGCGTTGCCAGGCAAACCATGCTATCCGTGTGATGCAAAAAATCAGTATTAAACGCCAGGGTGATTACCTGGTGCTGGATATTAAAGCCAATGCCTTTTTGCATCACATGGTGAGAAATATCATGGGGACCCTGATGGTGATCGGCCGAGGTGAGCAGCCAGTCGAATGGATGCAGCAGATCTTACACGGGTGCGATAGAAAGTGTGCCGGCATGACAGCTTCTGCCGCCGGTTTGTATCTGGTTAATGTAGAATACCCCAAAGAACATGGTCTACCAGACAGCGGCTGGTGGCCCACCCTAAGTTAAGTACAATATAATTGTTAATAAGGCTGAAGAATTTTTTATGCGTACTCGTGTTAAAATTTGCGGTATAACCACGTGTGAAGACGCGCAGATGGCAGTCGATGCCGGTGTCGATGCGATTGGGCTGGTATTTTATGAAAAAAGCCCACGTTTAGTGACTAAAACGCAGGCGGCCGAAATTAGCCAGATCGTACCTGCCTTTGTCAGCCGTGTTGCCCTGTTTAAAGATGCGGATGAAGAGATGATTCATTCTGTATTGCAGCAGGTTGAAATTGATCTTATACAGTTTCATGGCAGTGAAACGCCGGCTTTTTGTGAATACTTCGGTCGTCCCTACATAAAAGCACTGGGTATGAAAGGACCTGAGTGTGATGCAGATTATTTGATCGCCAGTGCCGAAAAATATCACACGGCAAAAGCGCTGTTATTAGATGGTCATGCGCCCGGTGAAGCGGGTGGGACCGGTGAAACATTTGACTGGTCAGCCATGGCGACGATAAATAAACCGGTCGTACTGGCGGGTGGTCTAACCGCCAATAATGTTAGGCAGGCGATAGAGAGCGTGCGTCCTTTTGCTGTTGATGTCAGCAGTGGAGTAGAAAGTGCGCCGGGATTAAAAAATAAAGAAAAAATTGCTGCTTTTATGCAGCAGGTAAAAACTGGTTGTTAAGCACCAGATTGTTGAGATTGTTATGACTGATATAAAAGAAAAATTAAGTGTGACTGATTATATGTCGATGCCAGATGACAAGGGTCATTTTGGTGTTTACGGTGGTATCTTTGCATCAGAAACATTAATGCAGGCATTGGAGGAATTACGCGATGCCTATGAAAAGATAAAAACAGACAAGGTCTTTCAGGCACAGTTTGATGAGGACCTTGCGCAGTATGTCGGTCGGCCAAGTCCACTGTATTTTGCTGAACGCTTAACCCAGCAAGTGGGTGGTGCGCAAATTTTTCTTAAACGCGAAGACCTTAACCACACTGGTGCGCATAAGATCAATAATACTATCGGTCAGGGTTTACTGGCTAAGATGATGGGTAAAAAACGTGTTATTGCTGAAACCGGTGCAGGCCAGCATGGCGTTGCGACGGCAACAGTAGCGGCTCGTTTTGGTATGGAATGTGTGGTCTACATGGGCGCAGAAGATATCGTTCGCCAGGCACCCAATGTATATCGCATGAAACTGCTGGGTGCAAAAGTGGTTGCGGTTGAATCCGGTTCAAAAACGCTTAAAGATGCGCTTAATGAAGCGATGCGTGACTGGGTGACGAACGTCGATGATACTTTTTATATCATCGGAACCGTTGCAGGGCCACATCCTTACCCCGCCATGGTACGTGATTTTCAGACCATTATAGGCCGCGAAGCCAAAGCGCAAATGCAGGCACAGTGTGCTTGCTTACCCGATGCACTGGTTGCCTGTGTCGGTGGTGGTTCAAATGCTATCGGTTTATTTCACCCCTTTCTTGCTGATGAATCAGTTGCCATGTATGGCGTCGAAGGTGGTGGTTTAGGTGTGGATAGCGGTAAACATGCCGCCCCTTTATGCGCAGGTAATCCCGGCGTATTGCATGGTAATCGAACTTATCTGATGGAAGATGAAAATGGCCAGATTATTGAGACGCACTCAGTTTCAGCCGGCCTGGATTACCCCGGTGTTGGCCCTGAACATTCCTGGTTAAAAGATATAGGTCGGGTTAATTATGTTGCTGCCACTGATGATGAAGCGCTTGCAGCCTTTCATACATTAACCCAGGTCGAAGGCATTATCCCTGCGCTGGAATCCAGTCATGCAGTAGCTTACGGTATGAAGCTGGCCGCCACCATGAAACCTGAGCAGCGTATTATTATCAACCTGTCGGGACGTGGCGATAAAGATATCAACACCATTGCCAAGATTGAAGGTATAGAATTGTGAGTCGATTAGCACAACGTTTTGCCGAACTAAAAACCCAGGGCGACAAACCAAAAAAAGCATTAATACCCTACGTGATGGCCTCAGATCCGTCACCCGAAATTACTTTGCCATTAATGCATGCCATGGTTGAAGCCGGTGCGGATATAATCGAGCTGGGTGTGCCTTTTTCCGATCCGATGGCCGATGGCCCGGTAATACAGCTCGCCGCCGAGCGTTCGCTAAAACACAATACCAGTATGCACGATGTGTTTTCACTGGTTAGCGAATTTCGCAAAACCGATGATAAAACACCGGTTATCGTCATGGGTTACCTGAATCCGATCGAAGTCATGGGGTACCAGTCATTTGCGCAACAGGCAGCGACCAGCGGCATAGATGGTGTTCTCACGGTTGATATGCCGCCGGTTGAGGCTGATGAGTATGTGCCAGCTTTAAAATCACAGGGTCTGGATCCGATATTTTTACTGGCACCAACGAGTACACCAGCACGCATCAAGAAACTGGCTGAAGTCGCCAGTGGTTTTGTCTATTACGTTTCGCTTAAGGGTGTAACGGGCGCCGCGACGCTGGATGTTGCCAGTGTTGAAACAAAAGTGGCTGAAATAAGGCAGTTTATAGATTTACCTATTGCAGTTGGTTTTGGTATAAGTGATGCCGATTCAGCGGCCAAAGTTGCCAGCTGCTCAGACGCCGTTGTCGTTGGCAGTACCATCGTTAAAAAAATGACCATAAACTCCGGGAAAACTGAGCAAGAAAGGTCTATAATAATTAAAGAAATCAGTGAAATATTATCGTCCATGCGCAGCGCCATGGACAGGCTCTAGAGTAAACAGGGCAGAGCTGATTGTATTGTAATTACAATTTTACATTTACTGACATAATTAACAGGTATCTATAAATGAGTTTAAGCTGGTTTGAAAAATTAATGCCCACGAGCATTCGAACCGATAGCAGTACAAAACGCGGTGTGCCGGAAGGTCTGTGGACGAAATGCACTTCCTGTAACGCAGTTTTATATCGTGCAGAACTAGAACGTAATCTTGATGTTTGTCCCAAGTGTAATCACCACATGCGTGTTTTTGGCCGTAGACGTCTGGAAATATTTCTTGATGATTCACCGACAGAAGAAATCGGCGCTAACTTATTACCGTTTGATAAATATAAATTTAAAGACAGTAAAAAGTATAAAGATCGTTTACTGCAAGCGCAGAAAAACACTGGTGAAAAGGATGCGCTTATCGCTTTAAAAGGCAAAGTAAAAGGTGTGCCTGTAGTCGTGGCCGCTTTTGATTTTCGTTTTATGGGTGGCTCCATGGGCGCTGTTGTGGGAGAGCGTTTTCTCAAAGCAGCAACACTGGCACTGGAAGAAAAAGTTCCGTTTATCTGCTTTTCTGCTTCCGGTGGTGCACGCATGCAGGAAGCCTTGTTTTCATTAATGCAGATGGCAAAAACCAGTGCGGTCTTGACAAAACTTGCTAAAAATAAAATTCCTTACATATCTGTTTTAACGGATCCAACCATGGGCGGTGTCTCTGCCAGTTTCGCCATGTTGGGTGATGTTCATATCGCTGAGCCAAAAGCATTAATCGGTTTTGCAGGGCCCCGTGTAATCGAACAGACGGTTCGTGAAAAGTTACCCGAAGGTTTTCAGCGCAGTGAATTCCTACTGGAACATGGTGCCATAGATATGGTGGTTGATCGTCGTGATCTGCGTGACCGTATTGTCAGCCTGATTCTAATGTTATCCAATAAACCTGCGACACAGATAAGCTAACCATACGGTTCAATATAAACAGTAAGGGTTCATACTCTGGAACGCGTCAGCGTTCTAATTATCTACATGCGATTCGATTGTCTTGACGACTGGCTTACCTGGCAGGAAAGTCTTAACCCCGCTGAAATTGATTTAGGTCTAGATCGTGTTACTGCGGTGTTAACACAGGCAAAGTTACCGACCACTTTTGATTGTCCATTAATCACAGTTGCTGGCACTAATGGCAAAGGTTCAGTAGTGGCCATGCTTGAAGCCATGGCCATGGCCGCTGGATTGAATGTCTGCAGTTATACTTCGCCACATATCTTTAAATATAACGAACGAATAAAAATAAACGGCCAGGCGGTTGCTGACGATGTTTTATGTGAAGCCTTTGAACGCATAGATCAGGCGCGCGGTGATAGCCCGTTAACGTATTTTGAGTTTGGCACACTCGCTGCGATTGATCTGTTTTTTAAACAACAACCCGATCTGGTGATACTGGAAGTAGGACTGGGTGGCAGACTGGATGCGGTAAACATAATGCAGGCAGATGTCAGTGTATTAACTTCTGTAGCTATCGATCATATTGACTGGTTGGGTGATAATAGAGAAGCGATAGGTTTCGAAAAGGCGGGTATTTTTAGGACAGGTAAAGCAGTCATCTGCGGTGATGCTAAGCCACCGAAAAGCGTCATCAAACAGGCAGAAAAATTACACTGCGAACTTTTTCAGCTCGGATGTCAATACGATGTGATAAACAATGATGACCCAGGTCATCCCTCCTGGACACTTCAAAGTTGTTACGCTGACATCAGAGATTTACCAGAACCCTCTTTGCTGGGCTCGTTTCAAAAATCAAATGCCGCCACAGCCATCATGGCTTTACAGACACTGCGGGCAAAAGGATTATTGTTCTCAGCATCAAATCTGGCGGACAACAGTCAATTCATACAGTCTGTTTCAACCGGTTTAAGCCATATTCGTTTGCCTGGCCGTTTTCAGCAGGTGAATGCTAAACCACCGGTTTACGTCGATGTCGCGCATAATCTGCAGGCAGCACAGGCTTTAGCCAGTCAGCTAAGATCGAGTCAGTATAGCGGCCAGGGTAATACCTGGGCTATCGTGGCGATGTTGTCAGACAAGGATATAGCAGGAGTGCTGAACAGCGTCTCTGCGGAGATAGATTTCTGGTGTTTCGCCGGCCTGGAAAAAGTTAGCCGGGGTCTTTCGGTGCAGGCATTTGTTGAAAAGGTTCCAGCCAGCATTCTTCCGAACAAGCCTGGGCCAAGACATGATTTGCAGGATAAATTGTGGGAAAATCAGTGTACAATGCTGACTGATACAGTGCTGTTGGCAGAGACGGTGGAAAAATCCTGCCGATACGTACTGTCTAAAATTAATGAAAATGACCGTATTATTATTTTTGGTTCTTTCTACACGGTTGCCGAAGCAATGAAATTTTTCTCTGATCTGAATGATAACTCTGTGGAGTTTATAAATTAATGGAAGCACCTCTACAGCAACGTATCGTAGGAGCCATTGTGCTGGTAACTTTAGGTGTTATCTTTATTCCGGCCTTACTTGACGGCTCTGGTTTTAAGTCCCGACAGGTGCAGGATATCGAGATCAAGGAAAAGCCAGAATTCCCTCCATTGACGCAAAAAAAACTTGCGCCTGTTCCAACGCCGTTAGAGACGATCAAAAAGACTCAGAGTACAGCACTCAAAGCGGACGTCAAACAACCGCATAAAAAGCCAGTTAAATCCTTCGCCTTACAGGTGGGCACTTTTGATAGTAATGAGAATGCAGAAAAACTGCGGGACAAACTGCGAAAAGCCGGATATAGCACTTTTGTTCATAAGGTAAAGTCTAAGGGCAAGACCAGTTACAAGGTGAGAGTCGGCCCTGAACTGGAGCTAAGCGTTCTGGAAAAAGCAAAAATGGATGTTAAAAAATCTTTCAAGATTGACGGATATATCGTCAATCACCCTTAACGGCAGCCGGGTTAAGCAAGTCATATTTATTGCGTATTAAGCTTTTCGCTATGTTTTCAGCCAAGCGCCAACAGCGTATAATGCTGACTTTAAATAAACACGTGTGATTTTCATGACAGTTGTAGACGTAGTTGTTATCTTTGTGATTTTTCTGTCAGCTTTATTTAGCTTAATCCGCGGATTTGTTAAAGAGGCTATTTCGCTGACTACCTGGATTATTGCAATCTGGCTGGCAGCAACTTTTGCACCTAAACTGGCTGCAGCCCTACCTAATAGTCTTGAATCAGAAGCCGTCCGACAGGCCGTTGGCTTTGGTGTGTTATTTGTACTGACATTAATGGTCGGTGCGCTGGTGAACATGCTGATTGCACAAGTGGTGAAAAAAACTGGCTTATCAGGTGCCGACCGAATTTTTGGTGTCGCCTTCGGTACTTTACGCGGCGGTTTAATCATTATCGTTTTTGTTGTCATCGGCGGCATGACTCCATTGCCTGAAGCCGACTGGTGGCAGTCGTCAGTATTATTGCAATGGTTTGAAAGCGCAGCTATTGTTATCCAGGAATATATTCCTGATGACCTGAATCTTTCTTACCAAAAATCATCTCCTTAAAGAGAAACGTCATATGTGTGGTATTGCCGGTATCGTTGCGCATAGCGCAGTAAATCTTGATCTATACGAATCATTGTCTGTTATGCAGCATCGCGGGCAGGATGCTGCAGGTATAACGACCTGTGAAAATGGCCGTTTCTATATGAAAAAAGGTAATGGCCTGGTACGCGATGTATTTTATAAAAAACACATGGAACGTCTACCGGGAAAAATGGGCATTGCACATGCACGTTACCCAACCGCCGGTACATCGTCATCGGCTGAGTCCCAACCTCTGTATGTAAATTCCCCTTACGGTATCGCGTTGGCGCATAACGGCAATCTGACCAATGCCGACGAGTTAAAAGAAGATCTTTTTCAGTCGGATTTAAGACATCTAAATACTGATTCAGACTCTGAGGCGTTGCTTAATATCTTTGCGCATGAGCTGCAACTGAATGCAAAACCAGAGTTTAATGTCGATGATATCTTCACCGCTGTTTCGGCTATTCATCGACGCTGTCGTGGCGGTTATGCGGTGGTAGCCATGGTGGTTGGCAAGGGTATTCTGGCAATACGTGATCCTAATGGTATTCGTCCACTGGTTTATGGTACCCGCAAAACAGAGCAGGGCACCGATTATATGGTGGCGTCGGAAAGTGTGGCATTGCAGTCACAGGGGTTTGAGCTGGTTCGAGACCTGATACCTGGTGAAGCTGTTTTTATTACTGAGAACGGTGAGTTTTTTAGTAAACAATGTGCGGAAAATTTTAAGTTATCCCCCTGTATTTTTGAATATGTATATTTCGCACGTCCAGATTCGATCATAGATGGTGTGCTGGTCTATAAAGCGCGGTTACGCATGGGGCAAACACTGGTGCAGAAAATTTTGCGTGAGATGCCAGAACACGATATCGATGTAGTTATCCCCATTCCAGATACAAGTCGTAGTACGGCTTTAGAAGTGGCTTATCATCTTAATGTTAAGTACCGCGAAGGTTTTATCAAAAACCGTTATATCGGGCGCACCTTTATCATGCCGGGACAACAGGAACGTAAAAAATCTGTTCGTCAAAAACTTAATCCCATCGAGTTAGAATTTTCCGGGAAAAATGTACTGTTGGTCGATGACTCCATCGTGCGTGGTACTACATCGAAACAGATAGTACAGATGGCGCGTGAAGCAGGCGCTAAAAAAGTTTATATGGCCTCAGCAGCGCCGCCGGTGCGATATCCAAATGTTTATGGTATCGATATGGCGTCACACGAAGAATTTGTTGCGCACGACAGAAGTGTCGAAGAAATCACAAAAATTATCGGTGCCGACTGGCTGGTCTATCAAGATCTGGATGATCTGATCGCTGCAGTTCAACGCGGAAATGAACACATAAAATCTTTCGACTGTTCCTGTTTTGATGGTGTTTACGTTACCGAGGATATCGATGATGAATACTTCGAGCGTTTATATGACAAGAGAAATGATGCCGCAAAAGAGGGAAATAATAAGAAAGTAGCCGGTCAGTTATAAGCTGGTTATCGTTTTAATTTTTCCATCTTTATTTTTCATTGGTTAAAGCTCTATCCGTAATTTCTTTGTAATAGTGCATCACTTTTGCAAACAATGGTCCGTACTCCAGATGCCGATCTAAATAGGGCAGAATTGTTCTGGTATCGTGTAACGTTTCACGGATAAATTCAATTTCATACTCGCTTAGGCATTTTCCGTTATCAAGTTTTTCCTTAATCTTTACTATGCCAGGAAGTTGCTGCCTTTCAAGGCGTTGTAACAGCACTAAAATAACACCGGTATCACTTAGTTGATAGTTCATGAGTAGAGCAAAATTTATTCGGGAACAACAATACCCATAGATTCAGTCAGTAAACCTAAAGCAATCATTATCCATATGAGGACTCCCAGTGTTATTAACACATAATTCCACAGGCTGTATTTATGGTTCAGGTATCCGAGCATATCATTGTTTATCCGATTCACCGTCGCCTGAACTTTGACCATCGGATAGGTGCTCGCTAAAAATAAAGCTAGAGAAATAACAATTATGCTGTTACTCGAGGCATTAAGCATAGCGCCGCTATTGCTTGCCAGGCTGTCGAGGATGTTACTGACAACAATGGCAGCAACAAAAAATGTAGCGAGTGCACTGGCATTAAACTTATGCTGTTTCTCTAGATGTGAAGCACTCTGATCTATGCGTTTAAACAGGGCGTGGGTAAAAAAGATTGAGAATATGGCGCGCCATACAGGATAAATTTTCTTATCCATCATTGGTTCCTGTAACTTCCAGTTTTTATAAAACCAGTAAACGCCGTATACACCAAAACTTAGTATATACAGCGTAATAAGTTTACCTTCTGATACGGGGAAAAAATCGATTTTATTTTCCTCAGTAAGCTCGTTGTTTTCAGCCACAGATATCGGTTGTTTATCTGCCTGCTTTATTTCACTAGGTGACTCTGGTTGATTCATGAAAAAACTTCCTTGATGATGAACTTGTTTCGGTCTAAAGATTCTAGCCCAGTTTCCTGTTTTAAGAAACTTTGTTGATGGCTATTGATTATGATTTTATCTGTGTGATACTAGGCACATCATAACCATGGAAATGCCGTGAACGCAATAAAAATCAATGTTACAGAGCAGCAGCTGACTCTGCTTGATGATGCCGGCAAGGTGTTGCAGCAATACCCGGTGTCGACCTCTAAATACGGCACGGGCAATACAAATGGTAGTGAACAGACGCCGCTGGGCCTGCATCGTATCAAAGACAAGCTGGGTGGCGCGATGCCAGTGAATGAGGTATTTATCGGCCGTGTGCCGCATGGCAATCTGGATGAATGTATCGAACGTGGTATCGAAATGCCTGACGATGTCATCATGAGCCGTATCCTGTGGCTGGAAGGCATGGAGCCGGGACGTAATCAGGGCGGTTACGTCGATACCTATCAGCGTTATATCTATATTCATGGCACCAACCATGAAGGCAGTATCGGCACGCCATCTTCTATCGGCTGTATCCGAATGTGCAATAAGGATGTAGTTGATCTATTTCGACTGGTGGATATTGGCAGCGAAGTACTTATAGAAGAATAGCCGAAGTGATAACGGTACAGCTAAGAGATTAGGGTTTAATAATGACAGACAAAGATAATTCGATAGATAACTCAACATCAGGGTTTGCAACCCGTGCGGTGCGTGATGGACACGTGCGCACGCATGAGAATGAACACAGTGAAGCGATATTTCCAACGTCCAGTTATGTGTTTGCATCAGCAGCAGAAGCTGCGGCAAGATTCTCTGGCGAAATCCCTGGAAACATATACTCGCGTTTTACCAATCCGACGGTAAGAACATTTGAAGACCGTCTGGCTTCGTTGGAAGGTGCAGAGTGTTGTGTAGCGACTGCTTCAGGTATGTCCGCGATTACGGCGACTTTGTTTGGTCTGCTGAAGACAGGTGACCACATCGTTTCATCGCGCAGTATCTTTGGTACCACCACGGTATTGCTGACTAATATCGTCGCCAAATTTGGTATAGAGACTACTTTTGTAGAATTGTCTGATCTGGCAGCGTGGGAAAAAGCCATAACCCCTGAAACAAAACTGCTGTTTCTGGAAACACCATCTAACCCTTTAACCGAACTGGTCGATATCGCTGCGCTATCTGAAATAGCACATGAACATGATTGCCTGCTAGTAGTCGATAACTGTTTATGTACGCCCGCTCTACAGCAGCCGATAGCTTTAGGGGCTGATATCGTTATTCATTCTGCAACTAAATATATCGATGGTCAGGGGCGCTGCATGGGTGGCGCAGTCTGTGGTACAAATGATGTGGTCGGTGAAGGTGTCTATGGTTTTTTGCGCAGTGCCGGACCAACCATGAGTGCTTTTAATGCCTGGGTTTTTCTTAAAGGTTTAGAAACATTAAAACTGCGCATGCATGCACATAGTGCGGCTGCCCAGGAACTTGCTGAGTGGCTCGAGCAGCAGCCGGAAGTAAAACGGGTATATTACCCGGGGCTGGCAAGCCATCCGCAACATGAACTGGCCAGGACGCAGCAAAGCGGTTTTGGTGGTCTTTTATCGTTTGAATTAAACGGCGGCAAAGAAGAAGGCTGGCGCCTGATCGATGCTACGAAAATGCTTTCGATCACTGCCAACCTGGGTGATACCAAAACAACCATCACACATCCTGCGACAACGACGCATGGCAGGTTAACACCTGAACAACGCGACGAAGCAGGAATATCCGATGGTCTGATTCGAGTCGCTGTCGGTCTGGAAGATATCGAAGATATCAAGGCGGATCTTTTACGCGGTATGCGCTAATGAATGTCCTGTACGATGCATCTTTTATTCAGCATATCCTTATGCTTCACCCCTTCGGGGCTATCGTTCAAAATCATTCCTGATGATTTTGTCCGTTATGGCGGCGTTAAAAATAGTCTTAAAATGCTCACTTACAATTGTAAGCTGCGCTTTTGCGATTATTTTTGCCTTGCCTACATGGATGTAGGTAAGGGGCGTGAGCTTGGATGCGGAAGCTTTGCCCTAACGAAAAATCTGCAACGTACAAAACACTCATGGTAAGTGGTTGAAGAAAAGTATGACCCAACTAACCGCACGTGAACTACTCGTCATGCTGTACGAAACTGCACTGGATGCGGTTGATGGTCGCTACCTGGTTAATCAGTGGTTGCGTGATAATCAGGGCAGCTCATTACAGCGGCGTCCATTCACTTACTGTGTTGCTATCGGTAAAGCAGCGGCTGCGATGTTGCAGGGCGCTTTAGATAGCTCGCCATCAATCAAAAGTTCATTGTTAATCTGTCCGCCGTCGAAGATCACCCGGCAACTTAAAAAAAATAAAAACATTAACTGCCTGGCATCATCTCATCCTGTACCTGATGAAAAATCTATTCAGGCAGGTCTGGTGTTGATAGATTTTTTATCAAAGCTAGAAGCCAGTGATGAATTGCTGTTTTTAATCTCGGGCGGCACATCTGCGCTGGTCGAAGTGCCGATAGACAGTATTACTCTTGAACAGCTACAGGCGATAAATCATTATCTATTGTCTTCAGGAAAAGATATTTATCAGGTGAATGCCTGGCGGCAACAATTTTCGACGATCAAAGGCGGCGGTTTATTAAACAGCATCAAACAAGCGACGGTCACACAATTATTACTATCAGACGTTAAACAGGATAAAGTCGAATTTATCGGTTCAGGCTTATTAGTTCAATCATCATCAGACCCTGATAATGATGATTATTTATCTTCACTGCTTCCTGCTGAAAAATTAGACTATAAAGCCACAGAACCTGGCGTGGACGTGACTACCCACATCATCGGCAACCTAAAACTCGCTATGCAGGCGGTTCATCAAGCGGCACAGGCCGAAGGGCTTGCCAGTTTTCTGCATGAACAATTTCTTGAAGGTGATGCCTGTAGCGTTGCCAATAATCTGTATAAACAATTACAGGCTGCAGAGCCGGGTATTCATATTTGGGGAGGTGAAACCACGGTGTGTTTGCCAGAAAAACCGGGAGTAGGCGGGCGTAATCAGACACTGGCATTGGCCTTTGCACAACACATTGTAGATCAACCGGGGCTACACCTGCTTGCTGCGGGTACCGATGGTGTCGATGGTAATTCCAACTGTGCAGGCGCAGTGGTCTCTATGCACACCGCAGAAAAAGCCAGGAAGATGGGTTTTGATATGCAGGCAGAAATTGACAAGGCCAACGCAGGTTTATTATTAATGGCTACCGATGATCTGGTGCTGGGTAATAACAGCAATACCAATGTGATGGATATCGTTATTGCTTATAAAACGGAATGAATTTATTTTGAAAATACGTGTCTACACGAGATGAAAAAAATATTCTTAGCTATTTTATTGTTACTACCAATGAGTTTGCTAGCGCAAGATATAACAACAGTTAAAAGCCCGCAACATCGTGTTGCCATGATAGAACTATATACCTCTGAAGGTTGTAGCAGCTGTCCACCGGCTGATCTGTATTTAAGTGGGCTAAAAGATAAAGGTATCAGTGAGCAGCAGTTAATCCCGGTGGCGTTTCATGTGACTTACTGGGACTTTATCGGCTGGAAAGACCGTTTTGCAAAAGTACAGTTTGACGAACGTCAGCACGAACGCGCCAGTAAAAATGAGCAGGATACCGTATACACACCGCAGTTTTTTTTGTCAGGTAATGAGTACCGCCGGTTTGCTGGTTTCAGTGACGATGTCAGTGAGCTGGTTAATCAGAAAGCAAGTGTTGACCTTGAGCTAACGGCAACTAAACAGGTCGACACGTTACAGCTGAATTTAAAGTCTGATACCTCCAGAAGCAAACTGAAAAAAGTCGGATTTTATTTTGTACTGATAGAAAACAACCTGTCCAGTGATGTCAAAGACGGTGAAAATGAAGGTGAAAAACTACAGCATGACTATGTCGTGCGGCAGTTCTTTGGCCCTTATTATCAGCCAGAGAAAACACAAAGTATTGAGTTACAGCCAGAATGGAAACGACAGGACTTGAGTATCGTCGCTTTTGCAGAAGACCCGAAAACAGGTGAAATATTACAAGCTGTCAGATTAAAGTATTAGATTACTTCTTTGTATCGTGCTGATGACCGATGCCTAAAATCGCATAGATTGGACAAAACGCAGCAATACCAGAGATTAAAGGAATAATACCCAACCAGCCAAAATTCCATAAGCTCATCCACTCAGGGTTGAGTACCGACGTCTGCGGCCCAAACCAGGCGAGGGCGATAAGAATAATCCCGAAGACAATTCTTAATAACTGAGAAAAAATATTTAAATTACACATCTACAAAACACTGCAAAAGAAACCTAACATAGAATCATCTTAATATATTTTTATGATGTCGTCTTTGATCGTCATCAATAATTTTGTAATAACTTAAAGGTGATTTTTACCGCGACCCAGGTTTTGTCTCCAGTCCAAATATCCGATTTTCTGCCTGTTACCTTGAAGTACTGCGTAATATAACGCTTACACTAAGCCGATAAACGTATCTTAAAATCGTTCATAATGAACTTTTTAATAAGACGGACATACCATCTTGACCACCAGAAGAAACGACATAACTTACTGTTTTACTAGATATTTGTCTCAGAAGCTGGCAGCAGAATCATCCATAACAACTGCTCCTTGCAAGAACAGTTATTTCCCTGTAAAAACGACACTACACTATTATTCGTCTAAGGTGACGTCAAATGAAATATGGATATCCATCTATCCCAATATTCCTGGCATCCATCTAATACAGTGTTAGATTAATATAATTTAGTAAAACAAACTTAAGGATGTATATCTGAATATGAATATTTCAAAACTACTATTTTCCCTCGTACTTATATTTGTTGTTTTAACAATCGGATGTACCGGACAGCAAACAAGAACAAGAAGTAGTGTTGTTGACTATTTATATCCAAAAGGTTCAGAAGTAATAATTAAACCTTCTGTGCCTACCCTGACACTGCCGCTTAAAGTAGGTATCGCTTTTGTTCCAGAACAAGAAATAATAAGCCGAGGTCGTAATGTATGGACAGGTAGAGCAGGAAGTGGTGCTGCACTTACATCAGTAACTAAAGCTGAACTTCTTGATAAGGTAGCAAGCAACTTTAGAAAGCTTGAATTCGTCAGTGATATTGAAGTTATTCCTTCTGAATACTTAACAGCGAATGGCGGATTTTCCAATCTGGAACAAATTCAAACAATGTACGGAATTGATGTAATTGCATTGGTTTCATATGATCAAGTTCAGTTTACAGATGAAGGGTTTCTATCGTTAACATATTGGACGATTGTAGGTGCCTATGTAGTCTCAGGAGAGAAAAATGACACGAGTACGATGTTAGATACGGTGGTATATGATATAAGAAGTAAAAAAATGCTTTTCCGTGCCCCTGGTACAAGCGTTGTAAAAGGCAATGCCACCCCCGTCAATCTTAGTGAAGAACTTAGAGAAGATAGTATTCAAGGCTTCAAACTTGCAGCAGATAAAATGACAGAAAACCTAAATACACAACTTGGTAATTTCAAAGAGAAAATTAAAAGAAATCCTGAGCAGGTTAAAATTGTCCACAGTGAAGGTTATTCAGACGATGGTAGTGGTGGTGCTTTCAGTTTATTTGGACTGGCAATATTATTATTGATTTCAGTTGCTAAAAAAAATCTAACAAATAGCACAAACGGACATAAAAAACACGCCGCTTAGCATGGTGTTTGACACAATAACTATTTGCAATTTATGACGGGTAATAAATCAAATGAAAGCTAACCCAAAGAATATTATTACATGGCTTTTAATTATCGTTGTACCAATTGTTGGTGTTACTTTAGTGGGTGGTTTTCTACGTTATACAGAACCTGGGTTAATGGTAGAGATTGTAAAAAACCATTTTGCTGCCACTATCGGCCTACCAATGGCAGCACTATTGGCAGCATTTATTGTCGTTGGTTTGCGCCATTCTGATGGACCAATAAAGTTTGAAGGCTTAGGCTTTAAATTCGAAGGATCATCTGGACAGGTAGTTCTATGGGTTTTTTGTTTTCTCTCTATTACTGCCGCAATTAGATTAGTATGGGGCATCGGTTAAAAAATGTCTGACAAGTAAATTAACGCAGATCGACACATGCGCCGCTCGTTTTCAAAACGGCCGTGCGGCGGCTGATTATTTACACGTCAGCCATCAAAGCAACCCTCAATACAGGAAGGTGCCATGCAACGGTATTTGATTTTAACCTTTATGCTTATCATAGGGACGAATACGTCTTTTGCGCATGAATCACAATTGCCATCTTCTCTTGAACATTATCCGCTGGATCAGGTCAGCAAGCACATTTACGTCGTTCATGGAACGCAGGAGCTCCCCAGCCCCGAAACTCGTGGGTTCATGAATAATCCATCGGCCATTTTTACTGAAAATGGTGTCATTATTGTAGACCCTGGTAGCAGCGTAGAAATTGGTAAACAACTGCTGGAAAAATTACGTGATGTTTCGGATAAACCGGTCATAGCGGTGTTTAACACCCATGTGCACGGTGATCATTGGCTTGGAAATCATGGTATCCGTGAGGTCTATCCCAGGGTACCTATATATGCACACACGCGAATGATCGAGCGAGTTAACGCTGGAGAGGGCGAGGACTGGATCAAGTTATTAATGGGGATGACCAAGGGAGCAATTGATGGCACAAAGGTGGTTGCTCCTAATATCGGCCTTAAAGGCGGGGAAGAACTGGTTTTGGATGGTGTGACACTGAGAATTCACCACACAGGCCATGCGCACACCGATCATGACCTTATGATCGAAGTTGTCGAAGATAAAGGATTATTTTTTGGTGACATCGTAGCGGCCAGACGTGTTCCAAATTCTGATGTGCCACAGGATGCAAGTTTCAGAGGGTCAATTAACGCCATTAAAACTATGTTAAACAGGCCGATCGACATTTATATCCCTGGTCACGGCCGCAGTGGTGGGCGTGAGGTGCCTGAGTCTTCTCTGCATTTTCTGCAAGCACTTTATGCTTCGGTAACGAAATACTTCAAACAGGACCTTGAAAGTTACGAGATGAAGGGAAAAGTTATAGA
>CAJXZZ010000045.1 GCA_913065105.1 uncultured Gammaproteobacteria bacterium
CAGATGGCTTGTCGCCTTAACAACCAAAGGATTGCCAGGAATAAACTTGCTGGTATGACAGCCCTCGCAGCCACCTGTAATACCTGGGTGAACAGAGCCTATAAATGTTGACGCAGAAGTAAAACCGCCGATAGTCGTGTCATTGTGACACTGACTGCATTCTGCCTGTGCCGGGATGTGATTAACTTTCTTCGGCGTTGCAATACCCGTGTTATGACAGGACGCACAATTGTTGTTAACGATAGTCGGATCATGGTCGAAGGTGCCAGCAAAAGTCGTATAGTTGTTACTGGCGACAAGATGACATGTCGAGCAGTTCTCGGTAGTGACATAATGGCCAACTGACTTGCCTGTGCTGATGTTGCCGTCATGGCAGGTCAGGCAATTGCTGGTATCGGTGCTCGCATGGTCAAACGTCACACCAGCAAAGGTTGTGGTGTTATGGCAAGTAGCGCAATCCTGGTTGTCGGGACTGGTTGGTATGTGGTTCGTGAGTTTACCGACACTAATCACATTATTGTGGCAGGAGTTGCAGCCACTAGTAACACCGCGTTGGTCATAGGTACCAGTGCTAAAGGTACCCGGGGTGTGGCAGGCACTGCAATCCTCAGCTGTCTGCATGTGGTTCAATGGTTTACCGCTCGCTTCCCCGGCAATACCAGTATGACAGCCGGATGATGCGCAATTATCTATGATACCAGTATGATCAAACACCGCGCCGAAAAAGCCACTGGTTGTATGACAGATACTACAATCCTGGCTTGTTGGTACATGGCTGTCTGATTTACCTTCAGCGAACACGCCATCATGGCAGGAACTACAGTTATTTACGATACCTGTCTGATCTATGGGAGGAGGGACAAAACACGTGGTCGTGTGGCAGTTACTGCAATCACCGTTGGTTGGTACATGGTTAGGTGGCGGGGTTTTTCCTCTGGCGGTTGCACCATCGTGGCATGAGACACAGTCATTAGTAATGCCCTTATGGTCAAATGTGGCGCCAGCAAAAGCGGTGGTGTTATGGCACACCGAGCAATCCTGCGTGGTGGTGACATGGCCGATATTCTTTTTGGTTACCGCTGCCGTAGATGTATCACCATGGCACGAGACGCAGTTATTTACGATACCGGTATGATCGAACACCGCTGGTTTAAAGGTGCCGGGTACGTGACAGAGACTACAGTCCTGTGTGGTCGGGAGATGGCCGATATTCTTCTTGGTCAGCGCCCCCGTAGCACCATCACCATGGCATTGTGCACAGTTAGCTACGAGACCGGTATGATCAAAGATACCGTCTTTGAAATTGGCGCCAATACCATGACAGATCCCGCAATCCTGGCCGTTCGTGGCAGGGTGAGTAGGCGTCGTTCCTAAAGCTCCGGCCGCAACATTATTCACACTGCCATCATGGCACGAGGCACAATTACCGGTGATACCTGTATGGGCAAAATTCGTGGGGGCCATGAACGAAGCATTCGTGTGACAAACGTCACAATCCTGACCCGTCGGCAAATGGTTGACGGGTTTTCCGTAGAGTTTGCCAGAGATCGTGTTGAATCCACCATTGTGGCAGCCTTCACAACCACTGTTAATGAGCGGATGTTCAATAGAAAAAAATGTAGACGATGTAAAACCGCCGGGAATGGTGGTGACATTGTGACACACACTGCATTCAGCCTTTGCCGGGATGTGTTTAACCTTCTTGGGCGTTGCAATACCGGTGTTATGGCATGACGCACAATCGCCGCCAACTATACTCAGATCATGGGCAAAAGTGCCAGCGAATGTAGTATAGCCATTGTCGATGTTGTGGCATGAAGAACAGTTCAGTACCGTTTTTACATGACCCAAAGACTGGCCTGTGCTGATATTACCGTCATGGCAGGTCAGGCAGTTGCTGGTATCTGTGTCCGCGTGGTCAAACGTCGCATCAGCAAAGCTCGTATGGATAACACCTAAAGTGGTATGGCAGTCAGCGCAATCCTGATCGAGAGGACTAGTCGGTATGTGATTTGGCAGTTTACCTACACTTATCACATTGTTGTGGCATGAGTTGCAACCATTAGTGACGCCGGCGTGATCATAGGTGCCAGTGGTAAAAGTACCCGGGGTATGGCAGTCGCCACAATCCTGGTCATTGACCGTACCAGGAAGATCCGGATTGGTTGGCATGTGCGCATAGAAAGCTGTGGTAAGTGGTTTGCCTGTGGCAGTAATGCCATGGCAGGTCTGGCAATTGTCCACGATATTAGTATGATCAAAGATAGCGTCAGCGAAATTCACAGTGTTATGGCACGTTCCACAATCCGGGATAATGCCTTGATGAGTTGGCGTATCCGGTGCCGCTGTGGCGTTAATACTAGTGCTAGCATTGTGGCAGGATTCACACGATTGGTCTGTTGCATCCAGCAAGGCGTGGTTGAAAATACCGCCGGGCATTTTGAAACTCACGATGCTATGACAGCTGACGCAATCGACGCTTGTTATTGGATGGCCGACCGATTGACCCTTAGCTATTAGGCCACCTGATCCGTTGGGAGCACCATGGCAGGAATCACAGGTTATACCCGCACCCACAACATCAGGGCCGGTATGGTCGGGGAAGCCACCCACAAAACTGACGGTGGTGTGACAGTTACCGCAGTCAGAGCTGGTGTTTTGATGAATGACCGTATCTGTCTTACCTATGGAGATAGTGCCGTTGTGGCAACCGGAGCATGCTCTAACAATATTTGAATGATCAAAGCTACCGTCCGGCGCTAGTTCCAGAAAACTGGTGGTATTGTGACAGTCGTTACATTCGGAAATTGTTGGTGTATGAAATTCAGATTTACCTATGGCGATTACACCATCGTGACATTCGCTGCAATTTCCAAATACTTCCTGATGATCGACAAAGGGGATGATGTTGTATCCCTGCGGGGTATGGCAGGCCTGGCACATATTACTGGTAGCAACGTGATTCGGTATTTTATGCGGAAGAAATTCGCCGGTTCCATTAAGGTTTACGGCATCGTGACAATTCACGCAATTTGACGACACTCCTTGATGACCAGGGAAAGGGCCGATTAAACTTTCGCCTTCATTGGTGACTATGACTATTGCAATGGCACGCTCGCTGGTAACGCCTTCGATGCTGACCAGTAGCTGCACCATATAGACACCACTAACATCGGTGACGAAACTGGGAGCCGCTGTTGTGGCGCCCTGTAATTCGGCATTACTGCCATAGGGTTTATGGGAGAAGGACCAGCTATAACTCAGAGGTTCGGTTGTCGTGGTAGACGAGCCGCTACCATCCAGTGTAGCCACTCCGCCTACTCTAACAGCAACTATAGGTCCGGGTATGGCCGTAAGATCAGTAAAAGTTGTTGCTACAGGTACTCCTGTTCCAGTTTGGCCTGCGGAACCACCGCCGCACCCTGCGACAAAGACGACAAATATGCATGCAAATAAGGTGGTAATTAGTGATCTGTACATTTTTTGAGCAACCATAGTGAAGTACCGCATATGCTATTAAGAATAAAACTGTCCGTGTTATTCAGCAGGCTTATATTTGTATAATCTGAGATTCTTTTTCAATCACGAGAACCATGACTGACATTTAAGTACAATAAGCTCGTTGCATTTAGAGCCATATCGAATTTTACGCTATTTTCAGAAAATAGTGTCGATATTTCGACAAAACAACAATAATTGATGATTTCTATTTTATCAATATAGATGTGCATTGTTTAATAAATCAAATAGTTATAAAGAATTAATAAAGTAAAGTGCGCAATTTGGAGACCATTTTTTAAAGGTAACTTGAAGCTGACGCTAAACATCTCCTCCTACTAACACGTATGAAAAACCATTAAGGTTCCCTTCATTATCTAAAACAGTGCAGGCATAAAGCTGTTATCGCGTTGATATGCTCCAGCTGAAACATGCTGTCTTCGTTTAATTAAAAGGCCAGGACTGGCTCAAGTGCTGTGGGTTATATAAATTAAAATAAAAAAACAGCTATTGGCAGGCAATAAAAAAGGCGATGAATAATCATCGCCTTTAAGTTCACTCCAGCCTCCCAGGCTTATTGTTATATCCTAATCTACTTATCTATAGTGTAATCTTCGTATTAATGTTAATCCCAGCTTAGTGCGCCTCCGGTTTGATACTCCGTAACACGCGTTTCAAAGAAATTTTTCTCTTTTTTAAGATCGAGTACTTCGGACATCCATGGGAATGGGTTACTGACACCTTGGTACTGTTCAGGTAAACCGATCTGTGAGCAACGACGGTTGGCGATGAACTGCAGGTATTCTTCAAACATGGGCGCATTTAAACCCAGGATGCCGCGTGGCATGGTATCACGTGCATATTGTGTTTCGATCTCGACTGCCTCACGAATGAGATCGACCATTTCCTGCTGGAACTCACCGCTCCACAGGTGTGGATTTTCAATCTTGATCTGGTTGATCACATCGATACCAAAGTTCATGTGCATGGACTCATCACGCAAAATGTACTGGAACTGTTCTGCTACACCGGTCATCTTGTTGCGACGCCCCATGGATAGGATCTGGGTAAAGCCAACGTAGAAGAAGATGCCTTCAAAGACGACATAGAAAGCAATTAATTCACGCAGTAACTTCTGATCGTTTTCTGGTGTGCCGGTCTGGAAGTTAGGGTCAGCAAGATGCTGCGTGAAAGGTAGTGCCCATTCTGCTTTACGCGCAACCGCAGGTAACTCACGGTACATATTGAAGATCTCACCCTCATCCAGACCAAGAGATTCAACGCAGTACTGGTAAGCGTGAGTATGCACGGCTTCTTCAAAAGACTGGCGTAATAAATACTGGCGACATTCCGGGTTGGTGATGTGGCGGTAAACGGCCAGTACCAGATTGTTGGCAACCAGTGAATCTGCGCTGGAAAAAAAGCCCAGGTTGCGTTTGATAACAGTGCGTTCGTCTTCAGTTAGACCATTCGGGTCACGCCATAGAGCGAGGTCGGCAGTCATGTTGATTTCCTGCGGCATCCAGTGGTTAGCGCAACCATCCAGATATTTTTGCCATGCCCAGTCATACTTAAAAGGCACTAGCTGATTTAAATCGGCACGGCAGTTGATGATTTTTTTATCATCGACCTGAATGCGTGATGCGCCCATCTCAATCTCTTCCAGGCCTGTACCAGTCAGATCCGAGTCGGCCTGTGGAGCATCTTCGAGAATAGGGTTAACCTGTGGCGCCGCGCCAGCCGTTGTCATCAGTTGTTCGTTGCTAACGATACCGTCACCAGCATGTGGCGCCGGAGTAATGCTCACTGATGTGTCAGCTTCAGTAAAAACCTGTTCGGTAACAGTTTGGGGCAATCTAGACTGGGTGTTTTCTAGTGTGTGCTCATTAATAACATTATCAGTGGTCTCCTCAGCTGTTGAGTTAGCACCATCATTTGTATTGTTAGCAAATTTTGCAAAAGGATCTTCCCAGTTGTTAAGCATTTTCTGTTACCTCTATATCAATCAGTATTTTTATTATTTTATTTTTGTCTTACGTTTATTTTTTTGGTTACTGTATTTGTTACTGGCAAGCGTCACAATCTGGATCAAGAATTGAGCAGGCCTTTGGCGCTTCAGAACCAGCACCTGTTGTATTCTGCACTGCGTTTAAACCAGTGTTACGACTGGAATCCATGGTTGATTTTTCAACATGCGTAGCACCCATCGAGCGCAGATAATAAGTGGTTTTCAGGCCACGTATCCAGGCAAGTTTGTACAGTGCATCAAGTTTCTGACCATTGGGTTCAGACATGTACAGATTTAAAGACTGTCCCTGATCGATCCATTTCTGACGACGCGAGGCGGCCTCTATCAGCCAACGTGCATCCAGTTCAAATGCAGTCTGGTATTGTGCTTTAAGATCTGCCGGTACACGGTCGATCTGTTGCACGCTGCCATCGTAGTATTTCAGGTCATTTGCCATGACTTCATCCCAGATACCGTGTTCACGTAGGTCGCTGATAAGGTAGGGATTAACGACAGTGAATTCCCCCGATAGATTCGATTTAACAAACAGGTTCTGGTACGTCGGTTCAATCGATTGACTGACGCCGCAGATGTTTGAAATGGTCGCTGTGGGTGCAATCGCCATCGTGTTGGAGTTGCGCATACCCACTTTTTGTACGCGGTCACGCAGTGAATCCCAGTCAAAGCTATGGCTACGGTCAACTTCCAGATAGTTGCCACGGCCTTCAGCCAGATAGTCCAGCGAGTCGATAGGCAGGATGCCTTTGCTCCACAACGAACCTTCAAAGCTTGAATAACGGCCGCGTTCTTCAGCAAGGTTGGTCGATGCTTTGATGGCAAAGTAACTGATGGCTTCCATGGTGCGGTCAGCAAACTCTACGGCTTGTTCTGATGCATAAGGCACGCGCTGTTTATACAGTGCATCCTGGAAACCCATAAGACCCATGCCCACAGGACGATGACGCAGGTTGGAGTCACGTGCTTCAGGCACGCTATAAAAGTTGTAATCGATGACGTTATCTAACATGCGCATGGCGGTGTTGATAGTGCGTTCTAATTTCTCGGTATTGAGACCATTTTCATTGATGTGTGCAGGCAGATTAACTGAGCCTAAATTGCATACCGCAATTTCCTGGTCATTGGTGTGCAGCATGATCTCAGTACATAAGTTTGAGCTATGCACCACACCAACATGCTGGTTGCTATAACGCAGGTTGCAAGGATCTTTAAAAGTAATCCATGGATGACCTGTTTCGAACAACATGCTTATCATCTTGCGCCATAGTGTCGCGGCTTTGAGTGTTTTATAAACACGTATCTCACCGTTGGCTGCTTTCTGTTCGTAGGCCACGTAGGCTTTTTCGAATTTTTTACCGCAGAGTTCGTGCAGTTCAGGTGTTTCATTGGGGCTAAACAGTGTCCACTCTTTGTCTTCTGCCACGCGTTTCATAAACAGGTCAGGAATCCAGTTAGCCGTGTTCATGTCGTGGGTACGACGGCGATCATCACCGGTATTTTTGCGCAGATCTAAAAATTCTTCGATATCGATGTGCCATGATTCCAGATAAGCGCACATCGCACCCTTGCGCTTGCCACCCTGATTAACTGCAACCGCAGTATCGTTAGCAACTTTCAGAAAAGGGACAACACCCTGTGATTTACCGTTGGTGCCTTTGATGTGAGCACCCATACCGCGAACGCGGGTCCAGTCGTTACCCAGTCCGCCAGCATATTTAGAGAGCAGGGCGTCATCTTTAATCGAACCGAATATACCGTCGAGATCATCAGGTATGGTGGTCAGGTAACAGCTCGAAAGTTGAGGACGTAAAGTGCCTGAGTTAAACAGTGTTGGTGTGGAGCTCATGAAATCAAAAGAAGACAGCAGGCGATAAAACTCAACAGCACTTTCTTCGCGGTTGATTTCATTCAGTGCCAGACCCATGGCGACACGCATGAAAAACGCCTGCGGTAATTCAAAACGTACATCTTCAGAGTGAATGAAGTAGCGGTCATATAATGTTTGCAGGCCCAGGTAAGTAAACTGAAGGTCGCGTGAAGCATCGAGCTGTTTGCCTAAGAACTCAAGGTCATATTCAGCCAGGCGCGGGTCGAGTAATTCCAGGTCAATCGCGCGTTTAATGTAAGTATCAAAGTAACCGGGGTACTGTATCTGCATCTCGCTTTGTGTCGCATTGCAGAGTGTGTGGTTAACAAAACTGAGTGCTTCTGTACGCATATCGTCAAGTAATAAACGTGACGCAGCGTAACTGTAATCGGGCTGTTTTTCGATTAAGGTGCGTGCACTCATGACCAGCATACGAGCGACATCTTTATAAGGGACACCATCGAACAGATTGCGCTCGGTATCGCTTATGATGGCCTGGGTGTCAACATCCACAAGACCTTCACACGCTTCACTGACAACGTCATGTAAACGTTTGATATTCAGTGGCTGAGTACTACCGTCATCGAGTGTCACATTAATGCTGTTGGCTGGGGCGTCTACTTCATTTTCTTCTTGTTCTTTAGCGCGTGCACGGGCGTGTTCTTCACGGTAGATAACGTAAGCACGTGAAATCTGCTGGTGACCACCTCGCATCAATGCAAGCTCGACCTGATCCTGAACATCCTCGATGTGAAAAGTGCCACCATCAGGAATGCGACGGGTTAATGCGCTGGTCACCATAGCGGTCAGATTTTTAACAATTTCATGGATTCGATTGCTGGCCGCTGCATTACCGCCTTCTACTGCCAGGAAAGCTTTTGTCATCGCGATCGAAATTTTATCACCATCAAATGCAGTGACTTTGCCATTGCGCCGAATAACACGAAACTGGCCTGGTGCAGTCGCTGCGATACTGATTGAATCGGTTGGAGTTGTTGTAATATCTGGGGTAGTGGTAGTTGTTTCTGGGTTATAGTTTTTATTTGGTGTATTTGCTTGCATTGCCCTTCCTGCGAATGGTTTGCCTGTTTTTATGGTGCCTTTTTTTGTGCTAGATACTATAGGGTGTGGTCATATGCCAAGTCAAGCACAATATATTGTGCATATACCGGTGGAGCATTATCGGAAAAACTGTGGATAAGTTGGGTTTCTATAATGATTTCCGATACTTAATGATTTCAGTAAAACAGACTGTTAGAACATAAGGATGTACCTATATAAAAATTTTTTGGGGTAATGATTTGATTGTGATTACGCCAGTCGCAATAACTGTTTGAAATCGACAATGTGGCTCAGAAAAAACTGAAGTTGTGAACTGAAAAGAAAAAACTTGAACCACAGAGGCACAGAGAGCGCAGAGGTTTTTATTTTACTTGTGCCTGCGAGTTAACAGCAAAATGTTTTTACTCGGCGTCCTCGGTACCTCGGCAACAGCTGCTCGGTAATTACGCATGCGCTGCCTGCCGCCTGCGTCCATGTAGGTGTGCCCTGATCTGTAGATAATAATGTTTTAGATTGTCTGAACCGGGATTAAAAATCCCAACGATAACCAAGTAAGAAAAATAAATTACTATTACCCAGTGACTGGCCGTTACTTTCTTCACTGGTAGTGTCATAGCCGATTTCAGCATCGAAACGTACTTTTTTAAGAAAACGGTAGTCTGTCCTGACTATCGCGCGGAGTTTTTGTTGCGAACGACCATCGTCAAAATTACGAATATCATATTGTAAACGAGGGTTTATACGCCAGAGCCGGGTGATGGGAAATCTTGTGTTTACAATGAAGGAAATAGTATCGGACGGTTCGGTACTGTAGTAACGGATACCGAATACACCGGTATCATGTTTCATCAGCAGATTGTTGCCCACCAGTTGCGCGCTAAGGAAGTAATCGGGGCCGATAGCCTCCGTTGCAGAAACGCCACCAGAAGCAACAGTTTCGCTAACATTAGAAACGGTAAGGTCTGTCGTTACCTGGTATTTTGCACTGATCGGCGTTGCACCACCGACGGTTACGGTCTGGTAGTTGGCTGTTCGGTCTCGCGCAAGTTGGTATATCTGCTCTATGTTCAAAACCTGTTGCAGTTCTTCTATGCTTTCTTCTGATCTGCCGATCAGGGCATTACTGATTGACAGTATCGGCGATGTACGCATAAAAGCGTTCATGTAGGCAGTGCGTCCATGGTCAAACAGGATGTTGGCATTTAATTGCAGGATATTCACTTCTTTGTAAAAGGTGTCATAGTCAATCAAACCAAATACTGATGTTCTTTTATCGCGATAACGTACTTCGGTACCCACGCTGTTGCCATCGGTCAGGCCATCATACTCCTGACTGAAATAAAACAGGTTCATATCCAAGTGCTGGAGAAAGGTGCCGGTTTCAAAGGTGAAGCCGTAAAAAGTTCTGTGCTCGTTGATTGATGTTTTATTGTCGATATCAACCGGGAAACCACCAAGAACGTTCAAGCGCATATCCGGATTGATCTGGTAACCTGCGGATAATCCGTCAAAGCGTTTACGTATGCCGCCTATTCGTAATAATTGACGACCGAACCTGCCTGAGGTGCCCGTTTTTCTGTAACTGAGTTCGTAATAGGCTTCGATAAAGCGGAATTCGCTGTCGTCTTCATCATCGATAAAGTCATAATTATGATCAGCAGTAAACTGGTAAAGTTGATCAAATTTGTTTGTCTTTTGTATCGCCGTCACATCAAGATAAGTAATGAGTTGCGACAGTGTTGTGACCTCGCCAATATCATCGATGACCGCTCTATTATTAAGATAGGTTTGTGACAGGCTACCGTATGCGGTTACTTCATTTATCTCTTCGGCTGTTGTTGTCACGTGTATTTTTTTTCTGGGCGTACTGGTCGCAGTGAGCAATCCAGTAAGACGTTGCTTGACTCTAATGGCACCATCACCCTCTGGATACTGTTTGAGATATTTTTCATAAACAACTACAGCATGTGCATTCTGCCCCTTCCGCTGTCTTGCCATACCGAGTAACTCGAGCGCTTCCTGGGAATCCTTGTGGTTGTCAGTTGCAGCGAGTGCTGTCAGATAACGAATGGCGCTCGAATAGTTTTGATTGCTGAAATCTGTTTTCGCCCTTTGCATTAAGCTGCCAAGTTGTTCTTCTGGCAGTGCAGAGGCTTTAACTTTTGACGGTGATTTTGATGCAGAGACTTTTTTGGGCGCGCTACTAATAGTTGGTTTAGCACTTTTGTCAGAAACTTTAATGATCCATGCGCCAGGATAGATCTTTTGTATTTTTTTCTGCATTGATTCAGCCTGTTTACGGGTATCAAAGTAACCCAGACATAATCTTTCCCATGGTTTATTTCCTACTGTTGTCTGTTCGACAAAAAAAGTTCGGTCAGTAAATAATGGATGTTTTTTGGGATCCCATTTTAAATTTGTGCCTGGGGATGATGACACCACGAGGGCATAGCCGGTGTTTTTAGTCGCCGCTTCTGACTTTGCTGGCGTCAGTGATAGACACAGAAACAGGCACAGTAACAGTACAGTTAAATAATTTGGCGTAAGTGAAATATAGCGCAACATAACAGGTGATATCGTAGACGAGTTTATTATTTTGTTATGGCGTTATCGCCGGGAGCCACGAAATTGTCGTATGGCAAAAGCCACACTCCTCGGTAGTAATTAAATGATCTGAGGGTTTCCCTGTTGCTATGACATCGTTATGGCAGCTGGAGCAGGCTCCGCTTACTGCGGAATGATCAAAAGTAGCACCAAGCCATGTATTAGTATTGTGGCAATAATCGCACGAGGCGATCGTATTTATGTGATCAGCAGGTTTGCCAGTGGCAATTACCCCGTTATGGCATGATTCACAGGTACCGAAAACGGCTGAGTGATCAACTCTAGCGACACGAGTGAAAGTGATTGTATTATGGCAGTCCTCGCATATATCTGTGCTAGCAATATGTGAAGCTGACTTACCGATGGCAATACTATTATTGTGGCAGTTTAAACATGCACCCTGAACATCAGCGTGGTCATATCTGGCCCCTGACCATGTATAAACGGTGTGGCAATCATCGCAGAAATTACTGCTGATAACATGTTGCGGATGTTTGCCGGCAGCACGGCTACCGTTATGACATAGTGTGCATTCAAGCGGTGTACCCTTAAACTGACCGAAAAGGTGACAACTGGAGCAGTCAGCGAACTCGTGTTTGCCTATTAACGGAAAACCGGTCGTAAAGTGATCGAATCCACTGTCAGGCTCAGCTGCTTGAATCGAAAAGCTTAGCGAAAAACTAAGAAGCAGTAATAGTGGAGTGAGTATCAGGCGGATAGTTTTCATAATTTGTGGTCATGTTTTAATTATTTTATGTAAAGCCCGTGATGGTAAACACGTGCATCTAGATAAAAGGTTCCAGATTTTTTTAATTTATTTTTGAGCATTTAGAAGCCAGGTTCGGCTAAGGTTCGATAACTACGATAGGCAAATATGCATCACATCAGTAAGATGTATCTGCAGTACACATATTCACTATAGTATTAAATATCATAAGATTTACTATTTCAGAGCCCTAATGTTTATGTCTTTAAAGCTTTTTGTACTATGACAATCGCCGCAATGTCGACCAAATTGGCGATTGTGTATGTCCAGACTACGGTGGCAGGAGATGCAGTCTTTTGATGCTTTTAGTTTTCCTTTTGATGCTGTCTGGTGGCAGTTGTAACAACCTAGTTCTTCATGCGCACCGTCGATAGTGAAATCAGTGGCTTTGTCATGATCGAATAGCCATGTTTCCCATGAATTGGGATTGTGGCAGGTAGCACAGTCAGTTCCCAGCCTGGTTTTATGCACATCGTCGTTGGCATGGCAAAAATTGCAATCTGATTCTGTTTTACCGTATTCGGCTGAAAGGTGGCACTCTTCACATTGTATTGCGGCATGCATGCCTATGAGCGGAAAGCGTGAAAAATCGTGGTCGAATAGAACATTATTATGCCAGCCTTTCTCGTTATGACAGCTGTTGCACTCGTCTCCCTGCTTGCCTTTGTGAACATCATCTTTTTTATGGCAGTCAATGCAGTCGGTACTTTTTTTATCTTTAGCGCTTGTTTTTTTCTGGTAAAGATTGCCTTTGTGACATTGGCTGCAGGCTATTTTTGTGTGTTTGCCATGTAACGGAAAGTCGGTTTTTTTGTCGTGATCAAATTTCTGCTTCTGCCATGATTCTGATGCATGGCAAGTTTTGCATTCTTTACCGTATTGACCTTTATGGCTGTCGTCATTTTTATGGCAACCGTAACATTGTTTTGGAAGCTTTTTCTTTGATTTTTCGGACTTTAAATCACCCGATGTATGACAGCTGGTGCAAGATGCTTTTTTGTGTTTTCCATATAGTGGAAAATCGGTTTTTTTATTGTGATCGAAATGAATTTCATCCCACTTCTTGGGACTGTGGCAGCTTTCACATTTCTTGCCAAAGTCACCGCGGTGGGCGTCGTTGATCTGGTGACAGTCAAAGCAGGTTTTTGGTGTATCTTTGTATTTCTGGTTGATATGGCAAGCAGCGCAACTGGTATCTATATGAGTGCCTTTTAACGGGAAGTCAGTTTTATCGTGATCAAAACCTGTTTCTTTCCAGCTTGTTGATTTATGGCAATCACCGCATTTTTCACCTTGTTTGCCTTCATGCACGTCTGCTTTTTTATGACAGCTATAACAGTCAGAGGGTGCCTCTGAATATTTTTTTTCTGACTTATGGCATGCATCGCATGATGTTTTTTCGTGAGTTCCTTTTAGCAGAAAATCGGTCTTGCTATGATCAAAGGTGGATGCGTTGAGTAATACGATGGTTGCATCCCTTCCTTTGTGCTCTGTGTGGCAATGCTTGCAGTCGGTCTGTGCCGACTTGGGTAGACGTCCATGGAAACCGGTTTTTTTAGTCAGGTCATCAAGAATGTTTTTGTGATCGTGACACTGTACGCAGAGTTGCCCTTGTTGTTTCTTGTCTGAGGTATCGTGACACTGGTTGCAATCCTGCTCATATTTCTCATGTGCTTTGATCACAGGCCCTGGCATAAGCAAGGTCTCTAGAGAATCAGCGCTACTGCTAGCGTTGAGTGTTATCAGCAAGAAGAATAGAGCAATTCGGACTAACAGTGGATGATGGCGCATATGTATAAATCAGTGACGTTGGCTGAGCGCAAGGCTAGTACATATGTACAGCAAATATATGGATGATGGCTGTGATAATCATCATGAAAAACAGCGGCAGATGGAGTATGTGCCATAACGAGAAAAGTTGCTCATACACTTTGAAAGCCGCTGCTTGCCGAAGTGCCAGCGTATAACGGTTGACTGAGTCGATGACCGTTTTACTGTCTGGCATAACTTTATCATTGTCGTTTGTTATGTAACTGTCCTTAAGTAGATTTATCACTGCTTTATTAAATGAGTGTGCATTTAGGGCAAGGGAAATAACGTGCAGCAGACTAATCGCCAGTCCTTTATACGGCTGCAATGCTTTGGCCTCCATTTTTTTCAGCTTGATGTCCAGGGTTTCGTCCATGGCGTACATACCGAGCAATTCAGTGTGGTTGTTTTCAGTTTGTAGCTTCAGTTCTTTTAATGTTATCTGTGCACCGTAGAGTCCATGATGGATGTGGGTATAAATATAGCGGCCAACCAGTCCACTGCCGGCAACCAGTAGCATGCAGATCAATGCTACAGAGCTGTTAGTGGAGCCCAGATGAAAATTGGAATGAAACAGGATCATTAACGGCCCGATGACTCCGAGCATCATATGGACACCGAACCAGTAACGGATGGGAATCCAGCGTGTCAGCGAGGTCATGCGTTTACTGACCGGGTATAACAGCAAAACAAGCATCAGGCTGCCACCGACAATGCCAAGCAGGTAACCGGTACCGGTTTCAGCGCTCAGGTAATTGTCATCGCGATGCAGCCAGCCAAAGTAAAGTGTAGCGGTAACCGCGATCGTAAAAAAGTGTGTACGTAGGGAATTGAGTAGATTGAGTAACATGGGTTTCCATCAAAAAATATTGTAGTAAAAATACCTGGTTCCAGATAAATCACTGTTTTTTTTGTAGCATTTGAAGTTGCCAGGGTCGCATCACCTTGACGTAACACGGTAGCAGTGGAGCATTAATGAATAGGGTCTATTTTAGTATGATTTTTGAAAATAGTTGATAAATGTCATTAATTTTGTCGAAATTTCGTCACTATTAAGTCAGTTAGACATATAATAAGTTTATCAATTAGATAGGTAGTTTTTTTGTATTGTTTTCAGCATGACGACCGTCTATTTACTGTTCTATCTGTCCTGGAAATCACCGTTGAGGTTCTACAATGTCACCGATAATGTGGCTATATGGCTTGCCACTCGTAGTCATTTTATTCGTCTATTTCTGGAATCGATCAAAAAAGCACCGGAAAAGTAAGCGTGTTTTTGAAGAAGCAGTCTCATCTGGTATGACTGAACCTGCATCGATTCACCCGGTTGTAAATCATACCCTCTGTCTTGGCTGTGCAAGTTGTGTGGCTGCCTGCCCGGAAAAAGCTAAAAATGTATTGGGTCTGATTCAAGGCAAAGCGCACCTTGTTAATCCGACTCATTGTATTGGTCATGGTGCCTGTAAAACAGCATGCCCGTTTGATGCCATCGATCTGGTCTTTGGTTCGGAGAAGCGTGGTGTTGATATCCCACAGGTTGACCCAGATTTCCAGACAAATGTACCGGGTATTTTTATTGCAGGTGAACTGGGTGGCATGGGGCTTATTCGAAATGCCATCAAACAAGGTGTGGAAGCAGTTGATTCTATCTGTAAGCTAGATGGTGTTGGCAAGGGTATGAGCAAGCGCAGTGATGATGCGATTGATCTTGTTATTGTTGGTGCTGGGCCGGCTGGCATAGCAGCTTCGCTGGCGGCTAAAGATAAAAAATTGAACTTTGTCACGCTGGAACAGGACTCACTAGGCGGCACAGTATCACATTATCCGAGAGGAAAGATCGTTATGACAGCGCCTGCGGTATTGCCGATTGTTGGAAAGATGCAGTTCAAGGAAACAACTAAGGAAGCCTTAATGGAGTTTTGGGCAGGTGTCGTGGTAAAGGCCGGACTGGAGATAAAAGATCGAGAACGTGTCGAGAGCGTTGAAGCAGAAACCCTGACTGATCAAAACCAGGGGTTTCATGTTAAAACCGGTAGCAGCGAATACCATACACGGGCGATCCTGCTAGCAATTGGCCGTCGTGGAACCCCTCGCAAACTGGGTGTTCCAGGAGAAGAGCAGACCAAGGTCGTGTACCGCCTGATCGATCCAGCGCAATATCGAGGCCAGCACGTACTGGTAGTCGGTGGTGGTGATAGTGCACTGGAGGCAGCTGTCAGTATTTCAGAAGAGGAAGGAACGACAGTGGCAATCTCATATAGAAGCGAGGCATTTTCTCGCGCCAAGGAAAAAAATCGTTTGAAAATTGCAGACGCTGAAAAGATTGGCCGTTTGCGCGTACTGATGAAGTCAACCGTAAAACATATCGAGCCGGATAAAGTTGTGATTACAACAGAAGATGAAGAATTGTGCATTAATAATGATGCAATCATTGTATGTGCTGGAGGCATTTTGCCAACTGGTTTTTTAAAAGACATTGGTGTCGCAGTCGAAACAAAATTTGGCACTGCTTAGATCCATACCGTATTGACTATAATAGTTAGCATGAAAAAATATCTATCAATCTTTTGTATCACTTTTTTATTGGTACTCAGCGTGGAAGCGGCAACCTTGTCAGATGCAAAAATGGCAATCCGCACACAGAACTTTTCCAAGGCAGTTAAAATACTCCAACCAATCGCGGCCAGGGGAGACCAGGTGGCGCAGTATCAACTGGCGGTATTGTATCGAAATGGCCAGGGCGTCAAAGCAAACCCGAAAGAGGCGTTCCGCTGGATGAAAAAATCTGCACTGCAGGGATACAATCGTGCGCAGTTTTCCTTAGGTGTTTTTTATGAAGAGGGTGTAGGTGTAAAAAAAAATAACCAGGAAGCCATACTCTGGTATAGCGTTGCAGCGAAACAGGGCCATAAAAATGCGACTGAGCGTTTAAAAAAAATACAGTCAGGTGATTCAGCGCCGGCACTTATAGAAAATGCAGAGGATATAGAAGAAGCGTTGGTGGATGCGGTTAATGCTGGTGATAGCGATATAGTAAAACAATTACTTGAAGCAGGGGTAAGTGCAAATACAAAGAACAAATATCAGCGGCCTGTTCTCTTAGAAGCGATAACGCTAAAACATGATGAGATCATCAGCTTGCTCATTAAGCATGGTGCAGATGTAAATGCTGTTGATAAATACAAAGACCGCCCACTGTTCGTTGCCGCATCATTAGGTGAAGCGCGTATTGTTCGCGAGCTGGTTAACGGGGGTGCAAAACTGGGCAATAAAGATGCTAACGGTAATACTGCATTGATGCTGGCAGCTGCAAAGGGATACAAGATTACAGTCTCTGTATTGCTAACCAGTAAATCACCTGTGCAGACAAAAAATCGTAAGGGTGAAACTGCGGTTATGTTAGCGTCAAAAGGACAGCATGAATCAACAGTGAAATTGCTGAAAAAATATGGTGCCAAACTTCCTGTAACACAGAAAGAGGGGCTGACAGTTAATCAGAAACTGGCGGTTCTTAATAGCAGCACGACGGGTGTTTACAAAAACTGGACTGCCTTAATGATAGCCGTGTGGCGAGGGCAGGAAGATGTCGTTGCCGCACTATTGAAAAAAGGCGCAAAGCCAAATCAGCGAGACCATGAAGGCCATACCCCGCTGACGCGTGCGGCACTGCAGGGACACGATACAATAATCAGTCAGCTTGTTGCTTCAGGTGCAGATGTTAACCTGGCAGGGAATGCTGGGAAAACACCATTAATGTGGGCTTCAGAACAGGGCAGAAAAAAATCGGTAGAAGTTCTGCTCGTAGCTGGTGCAGATGTGCAAGCAAAAGATAAAGAACGTCGCAGTGCACTGTCTTACGCTATTTTAAATAAGCATGAAGCTATCACCAGGCAGTTGCTAAATAATAAGGCCAGGGCAGATAATTCGTTAATAAATGGCAAAAATGATCTAATGCTTTCCGTGTCAACGATGTCATTGTTAACCGTTAAACAACTGGTTGCAGCTGGTGCAGATATAAGCAAACAGGATGCATCTGGTCATGATGCACTTTGGTATGCTGTTGGATCAGCTAATGATTCTACCAGGGCAGAAATAGTTGATTATCTAATAAGAAACCATGCAAATCTCAATAACAAAGACAGTAATGGGCGGACCTTATTGCATCAGGCCGCATTGTTGAAGAATAATGAAACCGTTGTATTCATGCTGGCGGAAAAAGGATTGTCGGTTGATGCCAGGGCAGATGACGGAAATACAGCGTTAACCATGGCAGCAAGTCGCGGGAATGCGGACGCAGTTAAGGTTTTGATTACAAAAGGCGCTGATGTAAACAGTAAAAATAACATAGGAAATACGCCTCTAATTCTTTCAGTACTTGCTGAAAGCGTTGAATCTGTAAAATTATTGCTGGATGCTGGCGCGGATATCGATATCAGAAACAACAAACGTGAACAGGCGATGAAGTTGGCAGAACAGTCCAAAAATCCATCTATTATTGCGTTGATTAGTAAACGTAAGAAAGAAAAGAAACTGTTTGGTATTTTTTAGAGTATTAAAAAATAAGATCAAAAGGTTTGTGCGTTTGATCTACGCCATTAACAATAATAGTAAGTTGATGTTCCCCTGCGTAATATTTCCGTGTTGATATTTTTTTAAATGAAAAATATTTTGTTACGTATTTTTCTTTTTCAGTGTATTCGGCTTCAGATATTTTAAATACTTTTCTGCTTTGTTTGCCATTGGCTTTAACGAAATCTATGGCAAATTCGATACGGCATTTTCCAAGTTGTGCTTCTCTGCTTGTTAGTAAAAATGAAAACAGTAATCTTTCACCAAAATTCACGCTGGGTTGAACCGCAAATCGACTGAGTTTGATATGACCTGGTTCGGTAAAGTCAAAAAGGCTTAATGCTTGTTGATTACCCTGTTTTAACAAGCTACGGCAGGCGTGTTTGATGAGCCGGTCTGTATTTTTATTTCTACCTAACCATTGTTGTGCTAAATCAAGAACAATATCAGGATTGTCTTTGGAGATATCATTCAGGTTATTGGCAACACTACGACGCACGTATTCACTCTCATCATTTTTTAAAGTTTTTAAGATGGTCAAGACTGGTAGTGGATTTTTTTTGAATACAGGCAGTGCAATCGCCCAGGGCAGACGAGGACGACAACCTTCTGAGGCCAGGCGGCGAACGTGATGGTTATCTGATTTTGCCCAGCGCAACATCTGTTTCATCATGCGTTTTTCTTGCAACACGATGAAAGTACGTACAGCAAATTCTGATGAGGAATACTTTGTAAAATGTTCTAAAGCTGGAATGGATGTTTCAAAATCATCCAGGCCATAACATTCCACATAATCCTGAAAAAACATGTATTCAAAACCGCTGAATCTTTCAGATACGGGTCGCAGGATGTCGATCGTCTCTTTATAGTCTGCCGGTAGATGCTGATGTAAACATTCTGCAATATGACGCATGCGCTGTTTTAGCTCTTTACCTTTCCAGTGTTTGTCAAACACGGATTCGACAAAATCCTGTTGATTGAAAGCAGAGTAATTTTTTGAAATCTCGGCACTGATATTTTCAATTAATTGTTTGCTGTACAGATTTTTTAAAGGTTCAGGCATGGGGCATCAATAGTGAATAGTGAATAGTGAATAGTGAATAGTGAATAGTGAATTTTAAAATAAAAGTAAAACTTTTGGTTTTATTATTTTGTTATTCACTATTCACTATCAGTTATTCACTGCCCTATAGAGGGCGTTGCAACCAGCGGATTTTCCATTTTTTTACATGGGGTAAATATTTACCGTATTCGTAAATACTTAAACCAGTCAGAATTAATGCGGTTCCTAACCAGACTTTACTGCTAATGATTTCTCCATTTAAAAACGAACCTAATAATAAAGCAGTAACGGGTGTTATCAGAGTTATGATGGCAACGCGTTCTGGAGCCATATTCTTCAACAGATAAAAATATAATGGAAATCCAACTGCGGAGCCTATTATCGCTAGATATAAAATAGACAGTGCAGACTTCACAGGAACAGTTTCAGGCCAGCTGCCGACAACAATACAGTTTACTAAAAACAGTGGTAACGCAATAATAATACTGCCCGCTGTTATCGCTATAGGGTGAAAGTCAGGCTTTTGCTGTTTTATTAGCACTGCACCAAGGGACTGTGAGGTGGCACTGATTACAGTTGCCACTATACCAAACATGGCCAATGATGAGATAGAAACGCCTTCTATGAAAACCACAAGTAAACCGATAAAACCTATCGACATTCCTGTTAGGCGTGTGCCAGACAAGTGTGAATCTTTTAAAATCACACTGGCTAATACACTGGTGATGATTGGGGATAAGCCAAAAACCACTGAGATCCAACCGCTTGGAATGTGTTGCGCTGCCCAGTAAACAAAACTCATCGCTACATAGAGTGATGATCCGCTGACAAGATATATACGTCGTGCTTTTTTGTGCCAGGGTAACTCAATCTTCATCACATGTAGCAGTATGAGTAATGCAATTAAACCAATTGCCATACGTGCTGCGACGCCAAACTGAAAACCAACATCATGGCCACTCCATTGAATGGCTAACGGTGTTGTACTCCAGATGAGTATTACCGTGAGATATGATATAGGTACTGACACTTTTTTTACTCCTTTTTATGTTATTAAAAAAATGAATTGTTTGACCTGGGGTTACGAGTTGTTTCTACTGATTCTGCTCATGGAATCGCACCGCTTATATCAATGCAGGCTACGCCACACCGCCATCCATGGCTCCTTGTGGCATACCGCCCATCCATGGGCATAAAAAAGGCCACTGTTTGAATAGTGGCCTTTTGAAAAATTTATTCGTTAATTAATATTATAAATAGACAAAAGGCCAGCGTGTTCGTTTCCAGCGGAGACGTACGATAATAGGACTCGCAGCAAAGCAGGTTGCAGTCATATCGGTAAGTTGGTGGGTGTGGCTCATCATGCCTTGATACTGGTTTATTTAATTCAAACTGTCAACGAGTATTTACGTTACTTGACTACAGGTTATATTTTTTGGAGATTTACTGTCCTGGTTAGCAAGTTTTTAATCGAGCAGGTTGCTTTTGCAAGACGTCGTGTTATATATTTAGAACAACTCGTTAGGCTCAAACCATGGGCATGCGATAACGATGATCTTTTCATGGAGATAGGTAATGACACTTATAAAAGTGGCAGTAAGTATTATTGTACTGGTTGTTGGTATTGTTTTTTTTACTCTATATAAAAATGATGCAAACTTGTTTCAAGCGCCTGGTTTCAGTAAACGGGTAATGACTTTTTTAACGACCAAAACAGCGGTGACAAAGGAAGATCATTCATTTGAAGAATTGCGTATCCCTGTTTATGACGTTGATGCCGAAGCACTGTATAAGCGAGTCACCCTGGCTGCTAGCCAGTTAGGATGGGAGGTGTTAGCCACTGATATTGATAATCAGAATGCCAACTTTGTTGCCTATTCCCCCGTGTTTCTATTTGCAGATGATATTTATGTTCAGGTGAAGTTTATGGATATGAATAAATCTTCGCTGTACGTACAGTCGAGCTCGCGCAAAGGTAATGCTGATTTTGCAGCCAATTCATCTCACATACAGGCTTTAATCAAAAAATTAAATAATTAGCTATTCCTGTAATTTTTTACGTACGAATTCAGTTTTTGTTATTAACCGTTCCTTGTTTTCATCGGGCACGGTTTTTAGTTCGCCGACACGTAAACTAAATTCGCTGGTTTTTTCCAGGCAGTCATTAATTATGTCTTTTCTTTGTGTTTTATTCAGACCGCAGTTTTTCGCAAAACGTATTACAGCCTGTTTGAGTGAAATAGCTTCTTCACTGCCCTCAGGTGTTTCTCCATATTCGCCAAATGGCATAACGCTTAACATGTCGTGTTGTGCATAAGCGCGCATAGGCGTGGGATCGTAGATTCTGGAAAAACTTTTGATGTTCTTGTTGCAGGAGATCGATAAGTTTTCCAGATGTAGATCACCGTTACCAGTAAGCAAGGCCATGATTAATCGCTTGAACAGATGGTGTTTGGCATCTACGGTATCGCTTACAAGCTCAACAGGGGATACATCGATAGCCCTTGCTATTAGGTCATAACGGTAATCATAGTGGTTGTTTAGCGGGATACCTGATGCGAGTATGGAATACAGGGTCTCGCTGCATAGTGGCGTATTGTTCTGGTCACGATCAAATCGTTCGATGGCAAGTGCGGGCATGCCTTTGAAAAAACAGGGCCAGTATCTAGGCACATCAAAACCGGCTTCACGATGCATTTCCAGCGCCAGCATTTCCAGTTCGATGATGCCGGGGTAACGAGTGGTCTGCTCAAACTTTAAAACTATGTCGATGATGCCCGGTGTTTTTTCTCGAGTGGGTAAACCGATACGGCCATCCCAGCCTGATTCAGGAATGGATAATAGAAGTTTGGGAATAGCACCGCCAACACTGGGTGTTGGACCAACCGTCTGTATGAAAACTTCGATGTCTTCTTCAAACCATGTCATGAACTGTTTTAATGAAAATCCCAGTTCGTCAGATATTTCCATTAACTCATGTTGGGGTGGATTGGCGTACCAGTTTTCGGCACTGCTATCATTTTCAAAAACATCGAGATGGCCGATGCCGCCATGTCCTGAAATTTTTAAAATTTCCCAGTCAGTATTAAAATTTGTTGTGTCCGAACTGGAGAACTGTTTGTTTTTTTTCGTCTGTAGATACTTTAGAGCCAGATTGCGCTGAAAGTTATCTGTCTGTCGCGGCGGTATCAGTGACTGGATAGGCGGGAACAGGTCAAATGGTTTTTTGCGTTCACGGCTAATGGTCGTGTTGCCATAAAACTCTGGTGCATACACTATGCCGAGACCAGGCAGATCCAGTTGCAGGTAATTTTCATCATAGCTGAAACGGCACTCTTTGTCGGTGACATAAAGTCGGCCCATACGATTGGGCTTGCCACCCAGGCGTGTCCAGATAACGGCTTCCCGATCCGTACTCATGATGGAAACAGGGTGCCTTCCTGTACCTTGTCAGCAACTGAGTTGTCTGCGATCAGTTTTAATTGCAGTCCGACAATCTTTGCCAGTTGTTCAACTGTTTTAAAACTCAGGTTGGAGTTTTTCTTGGCGCGAGACAGCGTTTCCTGACGGATACCGGCACGGGCAGCAAGCTCGCCCTGGCTAATATTCTGTGTTTTAGCCATTTCGATGATTTCGTTAATGATGTCTGATTCAGTCATTGTGATTTAAAACTCATAAAAGTGCTTTAATAATAGCTTTTTTGATATAAAAATCAAATATATTTTATTGATTTATACATCAATTATTATAGAAAATTATTAAATATTGATATTAAAGTCAAAATTTATAGGAAATTTTGTTTATATGGCTCAAATATAGAACGAAAAAGCACTTTCCTGGTGTCACTTGCTTAAAGATTGCAACTATGAAAAAATTTTGTGTCTAAATTAAGCTAGTCAGTCATATCACACCACGAGGCAAAATGGATATTCGCTTATATCAGATCATGAAAATATTATTCAAACTAATCGGCCTAATCACTATTGTTAGCCTGGTCTCCTGTGGCGGGTCAAATTCTGGCGGAGGTCTGGTTGGCTATAGTGTCGGTGGTACGGTCACCGGGTTACAGGGCAGTATCACGTTACGAAATAATACTACTGATGTATTAACATTGAGCAGTTCAGGTAGCTTCAGTTTTAACGATAAGTTGAATAGTGGTGTTAGTTATAACGTCGATATTCAAACGCAACCAGCTGGTCAAACCTGCACGGTGAGTAACGCGAGTGGCATTATTGATAACGCTGATGTGAGCAACGTGATGGTAGCGTGTGTGGCTAATATTACTCTTTCTGGTAGTTATCAGGCGGCACCTTTAATACAGGTGGATAGTGATATTAATGATCCATTTGCAGTAGCCAATGTAAACAATGGCAGCTTTCTTGAGGCGCAATTAATTCCTAACTTTTCAACCGTTCATGGTTTCGCTACAGAATTAGGTACTGGAAGAACTTTAGATGGTGATCGGTTTGCTACTAGTGAGGACGAATTTGATGTCTATCGTGTGAGTTTACAGGCAAATCAAACAATACGATTAC
>CAJXZZ010000046.1 GCA_913065105.1 uncultured Gammaproteobacteria bacterium
GGTTATCGATGCAGGCGATTATTAATATGGGCGTCAATGTCGGCCTGTTGCCAACTAAAGGTTTAACATTGCCGTTGATGAGTTATGGCGGTAGTAGTTTAGTCGTTAGTTGTATGGCCATAGGTCTGTTAATGCGCATTCAATATGAAACACGTGGTGTGACAAAACAGGCCAGTAAAAAATCAACACGAAAATCGGCAAAAAATCGTAGCCGCCAAAGTAGAACTTCTGCTCTTATATCAAGAGGTGGACAAGCATGATGAATGTTCGTCCAGTTTTGATCATGGCAGGTGGCACTGGTGGTCATGTGTTTCCAGCGCTTGCTGTTGCTGATGAATTACGTCTACGTGGTATACCTGTTGTGTGGTTGGGTACAAAAGCCGGCATTGAATCACGACTTGTGCCGCAGGCAGGTTATCCCATCGAGTGGATGAGCATTGCTGGTTTGCGCGGTAAAAATACGCTGACTCTTCTGTTGGCCCCAGCACGTTTGATTATCGCCTGCTGGCAGGCCTTAGCTGTTCTGATAAAAAGAAAACCCTGTGCAGTTTTAGGTATGGGTGGTTTTGCGTCAGGGCCGGGTGGTTTAATGGCATGGATAATTAGAAAGCCACTTTTAGTGCATGAGCAAAATGCAATACCCGGCTTAACAAATAAAATTTTAGCCAGGCTTGCAACTGTTGTACTGCAAGCTTTTCCTGCGGTGTTCAAGCAGGCGATCACTACGGGTAATCCAGTAAGGCAGTCTATATGTGAGATATCAAAACCTGAAGATCGTCTTGCCAGGCGTCAGGGTAACTTGCGTCTGCTGGTTATCGGCGGCAGTCTGGGCGCAGTAAAACTGAATGAGATCATCCCTCAGGCATTGGCAAAAATTGAAAAAGACAAACGTCCTCAGGTGATTCATCAAACGGGTCTGAAAAATATTGAATCAGCTAGAACACTTTATAGTGACTCTGGTGTAGAAGTAAAAGTTGAAGCTTTTATTGACGATATGCCTGCAGTTTACGAGTGGGCAGATCTGGTGATCTGTCGTGCGGGTGCAATGACCGTGTTTGAGTTGGCAGCGGCAGGTATTGCCTCTATCCTGGTGCCATATCCCTATGCTGTTGATGATCATCAAACGCAAAATGCTTATTATCTCGAAACGGCCGGTGCAGCAATAATCAAACAGCAGGATGAGTTAAGCGCCGACTGGATCGCTGAAGTGATTAATGATTTTTCGGTCAATCGTAAAAAATTAGTAGATATGGCAGTTGCTGCTCGTAAGCTCGCTATGCCTGGCTCAGCAAAGACCATCGCAGATGCATGTTTGAGTGCTGGAGGCGTAGTGTAATGTCATTACCATCTAACGATAAAACCACCAGTTATGAAAATTTTATGCGCCGTATACGTAAAGTGCATTTCGTCGGTATTGGTGGTGCAGGCATGAGCGGTATCGCTGATGTGATGAATACGTTGGGTTATCAGGTAAGTGGTTCTGATATAGCAACGAATGCCGTTACTGAACGATTACAAAGCCTTGGTGTGAAGGTGTATCACACTCATACGGAAGAAAATGTAAATGATGTTGACGTGGTAGTAACGTCAACCGCAATTGATAAAGATAACCTTGAGGTTGCCGCTGCTAAAGCACTACGAATACCAGTTGTACCGCGGGCAGAGATGTTAGCTGAGCTTATGCGTTTCAGTCATGGCATTGCTGTTGCTGGAACCCATGGAAAAACCACGACGACTTCACTGGTGACCAGTGTGCTGGCAGAGGCAGGGCTGGATCCAACCTATGTTATCGGTGGAAAACTTAACAGCTCGGCAACACATGCACGTTTAGGAAAAGGTAAGTACCTGGTTGCAGAAGCGGATGAAAGTGATGCTTCATTTTTATACCTGCAACCGATGATAGCGATCGTAACAAATGTTGATGCGGATCATCTACCGACTTACGGCGGTGACTTCTCAAGACTAAAACAGGCGTTTGTTGAGTTTTTACATCATCTGCCATTCTATGGATTAGCCGTGGTATGTGTTGATGATGCAGAAATACGAAGTTTGCTTCCTGAGATAACACGGCCGGTAATCCGTTATGGCATCGATTTTGACGCTGATGTCTGCGCGTCAAATATTCGTTATCAGGGTACGCAAAGTATTTTTGATGTTTTACTACCAGAAGCAGATGCAGTCTTTGAAGTCACGCTAAATATGCCTGGTCGTCATAATGTATTAAATGCATTAGCAGCAATTTGTGTCGCGTATGAACTTGGTGTCTCTATCCAGGATATGCAGGCAGCTTTATCAAGGTTTGAAGGTATCAGTCGCCGTATGCATATGTATGGCGATGTCAAGATGGCGCAGGGAGTTGTTACCGTGGTTGATGATTATGCGCATCATCCAACCGAGGTTGCAGCAACACTCAGTGCGACAAAAAATGCATGGCCAGAGAAAAGACTGGTTGCTGTTTTTCAGCCACATCGTTACACCCGTACACGTGATCTGTTTGAGGATTTTTCACAGGTATTGGCTGAGTGTGACGTGTTGATACTAACGGAAATTTACGCCGCTGGTGAAGAACCTATTGCCGGCGCTGATGGACGTGCATTGTGCGCTGCAATTCGTGCGCGTGGCAAAGTGAATCCAATTTTTATTGAAGATGCTGAGAAGCTTGGCAGTGACCTGCAATCGATATTGAAAGACGGTGACCTGGTTCTAACCATGGGTGCGGGCAGCATCGGTCGTATTGCTTCGCAGTTGAAAGAGTCTCTCGGAGCGGCTGTCTAATGGTTATGTGTGCAGACATGAAAATAGACGTTGAAAGTACGAATATGAAAAATATAAAGATCATAAAAGACGAACCGATGTCACGCCACACGAGTTGGCGCGCAGGCGGTGTTGCAAAACAATATGTGCAGCCTGAATCTCTAGCGGAACTGGCATCGTTTGTGGCAACACTGCCTGAGGATGAAGATCTATTATGGATGGGATTGGGTAGCAATGTACTGATACGTGATGGTGGATTTAACGGTACTGTGATTGCGACTCAGGGCGTGATGTCACAACTCGAGTTAATCGACGATACCTGTGTCTATGTTGGTGCAGGTGTTGCCGGTGCAAAACTGGCGCGTTTTTGCAGCAAACATAAACTTATGGGTGCTGAATTTTTTGCAGGTATTCCTGGTCTGGTCGGTGGCGCACTAGCGATGAATGCTGGCGCTTTTGGTGGTGAGACATGGCCGTTGGTGGTCGCAGTGGAAACGCTAAACCGCAAAGGTGAAATAACAAAACGACAGGCAAGTGATTTTAAATATTCTTATCGGCATGTTGAAGGACCGAAGGATGAATGGTTTGTTAGCGCTACTTTAAAGCTGTCTAAGAAAAAAGAAAAAAATAATACGATAGATATTAAGCAGCTGCTCGCTAAGCGTGCTGTTTCTCAGCCGACTGGAGTGGCTAGCTGCGGTAGCGTGTTCCGAAATCCAGAAGGTTATTACGCGGCACAATTAATCGAAGAGTGTGGCCTTAAAGGTACGCGTATCGGTGGTGCGGTAATCTCAGAAAAACATGCCAATTTTATTATCAATGATAACAATGCGACAGCCTCTGATATCGAAGCACTTATCCAATTGATACAGAAAACTGTAAAAAATAAAAAAGACATTTTGTTGCAGACGGAAGTGAAGATTATCGGAGAAAAGAAATAGTGATGGCTGATGTAACACAATTCGGCAAAGTGGCAGTGTTGATGGGTGGTCTGTCTGCAGAGCGTGAGATTTCTCTGTTAAGCGGAAACGCTGTGCTATCAGCATTGCTCAATAAAGGCGTTGATGCACACGCTATTGATGTGAATCAAAATATCGTAAGCGAACTTGATGCTGGTAATTATCAGCGTGTATTTATCATCCTGCATGGTCGTGGTGGTGAAGATGGCACGATGCAGGGTTTACTAGAAGTGATGAAGTTACCTTATACCGGTTCTGGTGTTATGGGCTCATCGATTGCGATGGATAAGTTAAAGACCAAACAAATATGGTTGGCAATGGGATTGCCAACGCCAGCTTTTTGCATTATTGATTCTGAACAGAGTTGTGAAAAAGCACTCGAAACACTTTCTTTGCCGTTAATCGTTAAACCAGTGCTTGAAGGTTCAAGTATTGGTATGAGTAAGGTCGAGTGTAAAGAGGAATTAATTCCAGCCTGGCAGAAAGCGCAGCAATGCGGCGGCACGATAATAGCCGAAAGTTGGGTCGAAGGTGATGAATACACGGCAGCAATATTAGATGATCAGGTGCTGCCGATGATAAAACTTAAAACATCACATAAATTTTATGATTACGATGCCAAATATGAAGCAGATGATACCCAGTATATTTGCCCGTGTGGTTTGTCGGAAGATCAGGAATCAGAATTTGCCGAATTAACCAGGTTAGCTTTTAATGCAGTGAATGCCTCATCGTGGGGACGGGTTGATTTTATAGTAGATAAAAATAACCAGCCCTGGCTGATCGAAGTAAATACGGTTCCTGGTATGACGGGGCATTCACTGGTGCCGATGGCGGCTAAACAGGCCGGTATATCATTTGATGAACTGGTGATAAATATTTTAACGATGGCAAGATGCGAATCTTGCTGATAAGCATTATTGAAAAAAATGAAAAGAAAAAATAAAACATCGCCGCTTAAAAATATTTTAAAAATACTGCCTGTGTTAGTTACTGGTGTGGCTGTGATTTATCTGGGTATATTGGTTAAAGATGTAGATATTCCCACAGTAATGCCAGTAAACGATGTGCAGGTTGTCGGCGAATTGAATTTTCTAGACAGAGATAAGATGGTATCGATGGTGAAAAGTGAAATTCATGGTGGTTATTTTACAGTTGATTTAAATACTATACGCAAATCAATAATGAAGGAGCCATGGGTGAGCAATGTTTCTTTAAGACGGCAATGGCCGGGTGGTTTAAATGTGATCATCGATGAGCAGGAGCCTGTTGCGTACTGGAATGATGATAGTTACATCAATGCATCCGGCGAAGTTTTTAAACCTGAAAATATAGATGCTGCGCTGAACCTGCCAAAGTTGAGTGGCCCTGATGGTCACCATAATAATGTCTGGAAATTTATGAATGTTCTCTATCAGAAAATGGCTTTACTCGATTATGAGGTTGCGCGATTAAAGCTTGATGATCGTCGTGCCTGGCAACTGGTTATTGCAGGACAAGGGAATGCAGAAACTGCAAGTTCTGTCGACCGAGCTATTAGTGTCAGACTTGGACGTTTTGATACAGAGAAACGTCTGCAACGTTTTGTCAGAATATTGCCTGCATTAACGGCAGAGCATGGCCTGGCGACAGGTAAGTTAATAGAAAACAACATTAAGGTTATAGATATGCGTTATCCAAATGGTTTTGCTGTACAGAAGAGTGAGGCTTGAAGCGATGACAAAAAAGTCTGATAAAAATATGCTGATTGGTCTGGATATTGGAACCTCCAAGGTGGTAGCCATTGTAGGCGAGATAAATAGTGATGGTGAGATAGATATTATTGGTCTGGGTTCGCATCCATCAAACGGATTAAAAAAAGGCGTCGTAGTCAATATTGAGTCAACGGTGCAATCGATTCAGCATGCCGTCGAAGAAGCCGAGTTAATGGCAGGTTGTGAAATTAATTCCGTCTATGTGGGCATTGCCGGAAGTCATATTCGCAGTTTGAACTCCCATGGCATCGTGGCAATTCGAGAACGTGAAGTCACTAGTGGTGATCTGGATCGGGTAATCGATGCAGCGCGTGCGGTTGCTATCCCCGCCGATCAGCGAGTGCTCCATATACTGCCGCAGGAATTTGTTATTGACGATCAGGAAGGTATACGCGAGCCGATCGGCATGTCTGGTGTGCGTCTTGAAGCAAAAGTGCATCTTGTAACAGGTGCGGTTGGCGCTGCGCAAAATATTATCAAGTGCATTCGTCGTTGTGGACTGGAAGTCGATGACATTATTCTTGAGCAGTTGGCCTCCAGTTATTCGGTATTGACCGAAGATGAAAAAGAACTGGGTGTATGTCTTGTTGATATAGGCGGTGGTACTACAGATATTGCAGTTTTCTCCGAAGGTGCCATCCGTCATACAGCAGTTATTCCTATTGCCGGTGATCAAGTGACTAACGATATAGCGGTAGCCTTACGTACGCCTACGCAATATGCCAATGAGATAAAAATTAAATACGCATGTGCATTGCGTCAGCTGGCAAACCCAGAAGAAACAATTGAAGTGCCAAGCGTTGGTGATCGACCACCACGCAAACTATCTCGTCAAACTCTAGCTGAAGTTGTCGAGCCGCGTTATGAAGAATTGCTTACATTAGTGCATGCAGAATTACGTCGCAGTGGTTTTGAAGAAATTATTGCGGCAGGTGTTGTGTTAACGGGTGGGAGTTCAAAAATGGAAGGGGTTATTGATTTAGCCGAAGAGATATTCCATGCACCCGTACGTTTAGGTTTACCACAATATGTTTCTGGATTGTCCGATGTGGTACATAACCCGATTTATGCGACTGGTGTTGGTTTATTGCTGTTTGGTAATCAGCATAGAACCAATGGTACCAGCCACATCATGATGGAAGGTGGCGTTAAAGGAGTATTTGAGCGGATGAAGAACTGGTTTCAGGGTAACTTTTAGTTCAGCAAGTAGTAAGAACGGAATAAATAAACTAACAAAAAACGAAATTTTAAAAAATTATAAAATAATTAATGAGGAGAATGGTCATGCCTATGTTTGAATTGATGGATTCCGGTGCACAAGAAGCAGTAATTAAAGTCATTGGTGTTGGTGGCGGTGGCGGTAATGCAGTCCAGCACATGGTTAATAGCGGTATCAATGGTGTCGAGTTTATATGCACTAACACTGATGCGCAGGCATTAGGTCGGTTCGATGGTGCTAAGTCACTGCAGATCGGTAGTAATATCACTAAAGGTCTGGGAGCGGGTGCGACACCAGACGTAGGTCAACAGGCTGCGCTTGAAGATCGTGAATTAATTCAGGACGCAATCTCCAGCACCGATATGTTATTTGTTACCGCCGGTATGGGTGGTGGTACAGGAACGGGAGCTGCTCCTGTTGTTGCGCAGATAGCAAGAGAAATGGGCATACTGGTTGTTGGTGTAGTGACCAAGCCATTTGCTTTTGAAGGTAATGCGCGTATGAAAATTGCGATGCAGGGCATTAAAGAGTTAAGCAGTCATGTTGATTCATTAATTACTATACCTAATGATAAATTACTGGATGTGTATGGCCGTGATTTTGATTTGATGAACGCCTTTAGTGGTGCCAACGATGTACTTTGTGGTGCAGTACAGGGTATTACGGAATTAATTACCAATCCAGGTGTCATTAACGTTGACTTTGCTGACGTGAGAACCGTCATGTCAAAAATGGGTATGGGTATGATGGGATCGGGTCGCGCGACAGGTGAGAACAGAGCACAAGAAGCGGCAGAAGCAGCGATTGCCAGTCCACTGCTTGAAGATGTTGATATATCCGGAGCACGCGGCATATTGGTTAATGTTACTGGTGCTAATATGACGCTAGGTGAATTCCAGGATATCGGTGCCGTTGTTAATGGTTTTGCTTCAGAGGATGCGACCGTTGTAATGGGAACGGCGATTGATGAATCACTGGATGGCGAAATCCGCGTAACCGTAGTAGCTACAGGTCTGGGTCAGGCGACCAGGGTGCAGGCACCTGTTCAGGCTCCAGTACCGGCAGCAGAAATTAAAGTTGTTAATAATACATCTGCCGAATTAGCGCCATCATACAAAGATTTTGATAAGCCTACATCTATAAGGAATGGACAAGGCAATGGTGCTGGAGTATCAACTAATGGTGAATATGATGAGGAAATGCTAGATATACCTGCATTTTTACGTCGACAGGCAGATTGACACTAATAGTTCATGATATAAATAAGTAACTCATTGTTTTAAATTGTTTTTTGAATTGTTCTAGGTGTTGTATGCAGATTGATTTGGTAGGAAACAATGTTGTTAAACGCTTCGTTTAATGGCGAACTTCCAATTTAGTCTATAATTATGTGATAATACGGCGATTTTTACCGTAATTGCTGCCGCAACCGTGGGTTGGGCATGGGAATAAATATATTGATTAAGCAAAGAACGTTAAAAAATGTAATTCGCGCGACAGGCGTGGGGTTGCATTCGGGTGAAAAAGTTTATCTGACACTGCGTCCGGCACAGCCTGATACGGGTGTTATTTTTCGCCGTGTTGATCTAAATGATCCGGTAGAGATCAAAGCCACTGCATCAAATGTGGGAGCTACTTTATTGTCAACCACATTAGAACAGGATGGTGTGAGTGTTTCGACGGTAGAGCATCTGTTATCTGCGATGGCTGGCTTAGGCATTGATAATGCCTATGTTGATGTTAGCGCTTCTGAAGTACCAATTATGGATGGAAGTTCTGGTCCTTTTGTCTTTTTAATTCAATCTGCAGGTATTGTTGAACAGGAAGCACCAAAACGTTTTGTTCGTATCAAAAAGTCAGTGGTTGTTGAAGAAGAAGGTAAGTGGGCACGGTTTGATCCATTTGATGGGTTCAAAGTAAGTTTCGCTATCGATTTTGATCACCCGGCATTTAAGGATGCTCCTTGTACTGCTGAAATTGATTTTTCAACAACATCGTTTGTAAAAGAAGTTAGCCGCGCGCGTACTTTTGGTTTCATGAGTGACATCGAAGCGCTGCGTAAAAATAATTTAGCCTTAGGCGGTAGCATCGATAATGCTATCGTTGTTGATGAATACCGTGTGATAAACGAAGACGGTTTACGATACGAAGATGAATTCGTCAAACATAAAATATTAGATGCAATAGGTGACCTGTATTTATTAGGCCACAGCTCAATTGGCGCTTTTTCTGGTTACCGTTCTGGTCACGCGCTTAATAATAAATTACTGAAAGCATTGTGCGCCGACAACGATGCGTGGGAAGAAGTAACTTTTGAAGACGATAAAGCTTCTTCTCCAATTTCATATACACAGCCACTGCAAGCTTTCTAACTTGGTTATTTAATCGCTGTAGCAGAGAAGTGCTGCTTATTTCTCTGTGTTATTTTGTTTGATAAGATCAGATTTACCGTTGCTTGATTTGCTGTGACTGGCTATTTTTAGTAGCGCTTGCTTTAGTTGCTGATGATTGATGCTATTGGCTGACTGTGATAACAGCTCAGCCGTTTTATCACTGATTTGTGGTTTATGCAGGTTTTTCTCAGTTGACGATTTATGTGCGCTGTTGTCTGTTGAGTGATAGCGCGTACTAATCTGAATATGGTGAATAATCTGTGTTTTTCCGTCGCTCGGGGTGTTTTCCTGAATATACTGAAGTATCTGTGGGTTGAGCTGGCGTAGCCTGGTTGTCCATACAGGGGAATCTGTAATCAGCATTAAATTCTGGTTGCGAACGTTGGCGACTTGTACGTGATTACGGCATTCAATGGGTAAAATGTTGTGCAGTAATTGCGTGAATTGAGACAGTTTTTTTGCCTGGATCAGGAAATCGGGGCTAATTTGATCATTAATTGTCTTCATAGTGCTAAAAAAATCGACAAATTGTCTATACTGTACATGACTAAACGCCTGGGTTAAGGCTATAACTTAATAACAATTCAAATATGAATATCATTTTTGTAGGAAAATTTAGAGGCAAACCACTCCGTTGCCAGCTTGATGGATCGCGTCAATTGATTGCCTGTGCTGCCATTATAAGTCTTTTTGCAGGTGTATTGGTGAGTGGTGGATTTTGGTATGGTAATACTTATGCTGCAGTTAGTGAGCTGGCTTCTCTGGAACAGGATATCTCCAATCAAAAAATACTTATTAATGAAGCACGTCAATCAGCAGAGTCTGAACTTGATGCCCTGGCAGCGCGTTTAGGTAGAATGCAGGCGAATGTTATACGTTTGAACGCACTAGGGCAGCGTCTTGTGAAAGTGGCTAAATTAGACTCTAAAGAGTTTGATTTTAATAATTCCCCAGCATATGGTGGTCCCGCTGAAACAGATAGCGTTGCCAGTATTGATTTTGATAGTCTAGTAACAACTCTTGATAAACAACTTACCAGTCGCGAAGAACAGCTTGATGTACTTGAAGAAGTTATCATGAATCGCCAGTTAAGAAGCGAGTCTAAACCTCGTGGTCGTCCGATAGTTAAAGGCTGGACATCTTCCTATTACGGTAAACGTACTGATCCGTTTACCGGCAAATTGGCCATGCATAAAGGTATGGATTTCGCTGGCAAAGAAGGCAGTGAGATTATTACTGTAGCGGGTGGTGTTGTTACCTGGGCAGGCGAACGTTATGGTTATGGCAACCTGGTTGAAATTAATCACGGTAATGGCTATACGACACGATACGGCCATAACGCCAAGATACTGGTTGAAATGGGTGACAGCGTAGAAAAAGGACAGACTATATCATTTATGGGTTCAACCGGGCGTTCAACCGGTCCTCATGTCCACTTTGAAGTATTAAAAAACGATAGACAGGTAAACCCACAAAAATTTGTTGCCCTGCAGTAATATTTACACCGTTCTAGTAATTTCTTCTTAATTTTATATGACCTGCCAGCGGTTCTCAGGCATAATACTTCGTGTTTTTATTTCTTTGATGGTAATTTTATGTTGCCATTCCCTTTAGGTCACAGGTTAGATAATTAGAATGATTTTGAATGCGGTTAAAAAGGTGTTTGGTAGTCGAAATGATCGACTGATAAAAAAACATCGTAAAGTAGTTGATCAAATCAATGTGCTCGAATCAGTGTTTAAAGCACTAAGTGATGAGCAGCTCGCAGCAAAAACAGTTGAATTTCGCGAACGTCTGCAAAATAATGAAACCATAGAGCAATTGTTGCCTGAGGCGTTTGCCACGGTGAGAGAAGCGGGACGCCGGGTGTTTAATATGCGCCATTTTGATGTACAGCTCATCGGTGGCATGGTATTGCATAATGGGAAAATTGCTGAGATGCGTACCGGTGAAGGTAAAACGCTAGTTGCTACTTTGGCGGCTTATCTAAATGCGTTACCAGGAAAAGGCGTGCATGTTGTTACCGTCAATGATTATCTGGCTGCTCGTGATGCAGAATGGATGGGTAAACTTTATAATTTTCTTGGCATGACAACCGGCATAAGTATTTCAGGGATGGATCACGTTGCGAAAAAACAGGCATATGCAGCCGATATAACCTATGGTACAAATAACGAATTTGGCTTTGATTATCTACGCGATAATATGGCTTTTACGGCAGAAGAAAAAGTTCAGCGAGAACCGTATTTTGCGATAGTCGATGAAGTGGATTCTATCTTAATCGATGAAGCAAGAACGCCATTAATTATTTCAGGTTCTGTCGGTGAAAGCAGTGACTTACATCTCAAATTCAAAGACATCGTCAAAAAGCTCAAACAGGGACGTCTAACTACAAAAGAAGAGCCTGAAGAGGGTGATTTTTCAGTCGATGAAAAAAATAAAAGTGTTCATATTACCGAGCAGGGACATGAACTCATTGAAAATATTCTAGTAGAAGAAGGTATTCTTGGTGAGGCCGACTCTCTTTACAGTGCGGCTAATATTAATCTAGTTCATTATCTGAATGCCGCATTACGCGGATTAGTACTGTTTGAAAAAGATGTACATTACATCGTGCGTGATAACGAAGTCATCATTGTTGATGAGTTTACCGGTCGTACGATGGAAGGGCGTCGCTGGTCAGAGGGGTTGCATCAGGCAATTGAAGCTAAAGAAGGCGTTTCTATACAAAACGAAAACCAGACTTTGGCATCGATTACGTTCCAGAACTATTTCAGATTATATAACAAACTTTCTGGTATGACGGGTACCGCCGATACCGAAGCTGAAGAACTATTACAGATCTATAATCTTGAAGTTGTCATTATTCCTACCAATCAACCTGCGGCACGTGTTGATAAAACTGATCTGGTATTTTTAACGCCAGAAGAAAAGTTTAATGCCATTATTGAAGATGTTAAAGACTGTGTAGTAAGGAAACAACCGGTACTTGTCGGTACTGCATCGATTGATGTTTCGGAGCATATTTCAACGCTGCTTAAAAAAGATAAAATAGAACACAGTGTATTAAACGCAAAACAGCATGAAAACGAAGCTCATATTATTGAAAACGCAGGCCGCCCTGCTGCAGTAACCATTGCAACAAATATGGCAGGTCGTGGTACGGATATTGTTCTTGGTGGTAACCTTGAAGTAGAGCTCAAAAAGAATAAAGATAGCGGTGAATCTCAGTTAAGCAAGATAAAACAGGATTGGGAAAAACGTCACCAACAGGTACTGGATGCAGGTGGCCTGCACGTGATCGGCAGTGAACGTCATGAATCACGTCGCATAGATAACCAGCTACGTGGACGCTCGGGCCGCCAGGGAGACGCGGGCTCAAGTCGTTTTTATCTGTCGTTGCAAGATGATCTAATGCGCATCTTTGCTTCAGATAAAGTTGGTTCATTAATGAAAAAACTCGGCATGGAAGAAGGTGAGGCGATTGAACATCCCTGGGTTAACCGCGCTATTGAAAACGCACAGCGTAAAGTTGAAGGACAGAACTACGACATGCGTAAGCAATTACTTGAATACGATGACGTGGCAAATGATCAGCGTAAGGTGATATACGCACAACGTAACGAAATGATGGCTGAGGCTGATTTATCAGAAACCATCACAGCCATCCGTGAAGAGATTATCAATAATATCATTACGACCAGTATTCCACACGGAAGCATTGATGAACAATGGGATATAACCGGGCTGGAGAATGCGCTACTGGAAGAGTTTGGTCAGAGTCTGCCAATAGCTGACTGGCTGGAACAGGACAACATGTTGGATGAAACCGGCCTGCGCAGAAAGATCCAAGCTGAAATTGTTGAAGAGTATGAGCAGAAAGAGCAACTTGTTGGTGCAGAGGGCATGCGCAATTATGAAAAACATGTGATGTTAAATGTTCTGGATAAATTGTGGAAAGAGCATTTAGCGGCTATGGATTATCTAAGACAGAGTATTGGTTTGCGTGGTTACGCTCAAAAAAATCCTAAGCAGGAATACAAACGCGAAGCGTTTGAGATGTTTACCGAGTTGCTTGAGCGAATGAAGTATGAAGTAGTCACCATTCTTTCAAAAGTAAAAATTCAATCGAATGAACAGGTCGAGCAACTGGATGCTAACGAAAATCCAAAAGTTGAGAATATAAACTACCAGCATGCACAGGCAGAAGGTATGCAGCATGCAGAAGACGAGTCACAGCCGGGTGATGATGAAGCCGCGCAGCCTTATCAACGTGATCATAAAAAAATAGGGCGTAACGACCCCTGTTTTTGTGGTTCGGGTAAAAAGTATAAACAGTGTCACGGAAAATTAACTTAAACCGTTCAAGAAAATAAATATGGCTGTTGGACTATCAGACCCAGATGAAATTTTACCTGTTGCAGGAATAAAACTTGCATCGTGTGCAGCGGGTATTAAGAAAAATGGCAAGCATGATCTGGTCGTTATCGTTGTCGATGAAGGCGCAACTTGTGCCGCCACGTTCACCCAAAATGCCTTTTGTGCTGCCCCGGTTACACTGGCTAAAAAACATCTGTCGCAAAATACTCCTAGGGCTCTACTGATAAATGCTGGCAATGCCAATGCAGGTACGGGTGAAACTGGCATGCAGAACGCGATACAGAGCTGTGTCTGGTTGTCAGAAAAATTGCAATGCCTGACAGATCAAGTTCTACCTTTTTCAACCGGTGTTATTGGTGAGCAGCTACCCATGCCTGTTCTAAATGCAGGTATAAACCAGGTCGTTAAAAACATTTCTGAAGACAGCTGGTTGTTAGCTGCCAAAGGCATAATGACGACTGATACAGTCGCTAAAGCGATCTCAAGAACACTAGTATTAGATGGTCAGAAAATCACTATCAGTGGTATTGCCAAAGGATCAGGAATGATCTGTCCTGACATGGCAACGATGTTATCTTTTATAGCAACAGATGCGAATGTTGAGACTGATTTTTTGCAGCAGTGTTTATCTGATGTGGTAGAACAAAGTTTTAATTCAATTACGGTTGACGGCGATACATCAACCAACGATGCCTGTGTGTTGATTGCCACGGCTAAAGCGAACAATAGACAACTAAACAAAGCCTCAGAAGACGCGTCACTCTTCGTTGATGAGTTAAACGAAGTCTGTCAGTTTTTGGCTCAGGCCATCATTCGTGACGCCGAGGGTGCTACCAAGTTTGTTACGGTTACAGTTAGTCAGGCGCAATCAACAGCTGAGGCAAAAAATGTGGCATACACCATTGCGCATTCTCCTCTAGTGAAAACCGCATTATTCGCCAGTGACCCCAACTGGGGAAGAATACTTGCCGCTGTAGGTCGTGCTGGCGTAGAGCAGCTAGATATTAACAATGTAAATCTTTATTTAGATGATGTCTGCATTGTTCGTAACGGTAGTGTCGCCGATGACTACAGTGAAGAAAAAGGGCAGACAGTGATGAATCAGGAAGAGATCACAATCCGTGTTGAACTAGGCGGAGGGAATGATTCTGCCACGATATGGACGTCTGATCTATCGCATGAATATGTTCGTATAAACGCTGAGTATCGTTCTTGATCACTCAATAAATTCTTATATACAAACCTGTAAATTGATCTATGTCTGATATTGTTCATGTTGCTGTTGCAGTTATCGTGAATGAAAACAATGAAGTATGTATTAGTCTGCGAGATAAAGATGCGCATCAAGGCGGCTTGTGGGAGTTCCCTGGTGGCAAAGTTGAATCGGATGAGACGATTGCACATGCATTGATCCGTGAAATTAAAGAGGAGCTTAATATTGAGATAAGACTCACTCGTCCTTTGATCACTGTTACGCATACCTATAGCGATAAACACGTCTGTTTGCACGTATACAAAGTCCTGTCATATTCAGGTGAAACAAAAGGGCTTGAAGGGCAAGAGGTGAAGTGGGTAGATATTTCGCAATTGTCTCTTTATGACTTTCCTGAAGCTAATAGACCCATCATCAAAGCGCTGCAATTACCCGAAAAATATTTAATTACGGGAAAATTTATTGATAGTGATGATTTTATCTATAAATTAAAAACCGCGTTAAATAATAATATTAAGTTAGTGCAGCTGCGTCTGAAAAAAGACAGTCTGAAAGATTTAACTCTATTGCAGGCACTTGTCGAACAAACAGCGATATTATGTAAACAGGCTGATGCAAAATTGATGCTGAATTTACCAGTAGATTTTATCGATGCGATTGACCTGTCAAAAGTAGAATTTTCTGGTTATCATGCGGATAGTCGAACATTGAAAACCCTATCTCAGGCACCTAAAGGAGCATTGTTTTCAGCATCCTGTCATAACGTAGAAGAGCTTAAACGTGCTATACAGTTAAAATCAGACTTTGTTGTATTGTCACCGGTGCAACATACTGCAAGCCATCCTGAGATGCAGGCATTGGGTTGGCAGCAGTTTTCTATCATGCTGGAAAATATATCCGTTCCTGTGTATGCCCTGGGTGGTGTTTCTGAAAATGATATGGAAACTGCCTGGTTACATGGCGCACAGGGTATTGCTGCTATCAGTGCGTTCTGGAAATAAAATCCAGTACTGGCGTTTGAATTTATTTTAGCGTTAGCTGGGTTCAAATAGAGCACATGGTTAATTTAAAATTCACATCTTCTTTGCATTGTTCGGGACGTAATGCTGGATCTTCATTTTTCATGAAACGTACGGAAAATCGATGTTTTCCAGCACTGATCTCCGGATAACACTGGCCATCTTTAGGGATGGAAATCCTTAGTAACTGTATAGCCTGATTGGTATCGAGTGGCTGTTGATAAAAACCACTTTGAGCAATTTCATCAGTGTTTTCTGCGCTGTGTCTTAATACATCTAAAATAAGCTGTACTGCTCGGTCTAAATGGCCAAATGGTTGAAACCATTTTTCGATGTGCGTCTGGCGTTGCTCTTTTGGCATGGTTAACCAGTGTTTAAGTGCAGGTAAATCGAAGTCACAGATACTGCCAGGTACTGAACTTTTTTGTGCAATGGCAGTGAGTAATTCGACGTTTTTTGTTTCCTGTCCAACTTGCCCGTTAATTGCCTGCAATTCGCCGATACGTTTCTGTATGTTTTTTAGTATGGAGGCAAGCTGTGCCTGGTCTATCTGTGGCCGTTTAGATAAACGTTCCAGACGGGTGTGCTGGCGTTCGAGTTCTTTAAGAACCTCTAACTTGATATCGCTGCGCGTGGTATAGGTCAGAACTTCCAGTATGGAATCAATAGCAATCCGATTGTTCCAGTCGGAGCCGTGCTTCAGGTGAAATGAATATTGTTGGAACAGCGTTTCAAGACGCAAAAAAGAACGTATTTTCTCATTTAATGGCTGTTCGTAAATGTAATATTCGGTCACAGTTAAAATTCTTTTGTTTGCGTTTCTAAATTAGAGATTTCTTATATTTCTTAAATTCTACACGTTTTTCACTGCAAGGTGGCATGATTTTTATTTGTCGTGTATGGCTGAATTTGAGTATTTTTCATCTAACTGTTTGATCTGCTGTTTTAGCTCTGCCAGATCATGGTTGTTTTCAATTATGTCATCGGCTTCATCGATTCGTATTTCATCATTTACCTGACTGTTGATGATGGATCTTATCTCATCCATGCTTCTATGGTCACGTTGTTGGATTCGCTGAATTCTTGTTGCTTCATTGGTTAAAACGACGAGAACTCGGTCGATGAGGTCGTTAAAATCTGTTTCAAATAATAAAGGGATGACAACGATGATATATTTTGGTGGAGTGCTCCTCAATTTGTAGTTTTGTATTTTATTTTTTACCTGGTCTAGTATTTTTGGGTGCAGGATGTCTTCTAACTGTTGTTTATACTCTTTATTGTTGAAGACAATTTTTGCCAGTTTTTTTCTGTTTAATGAATTATCGTCATTGAGAATATCGTCACCAAATAGAGTCACAATTTCTTTTAATACTGACGGATCACTGTTGACGAGATCATGAGCGATTACATCGGTATCGATAATATTGATGCCCAGACTTTCAAACAGATTAGAGACCGTTGTTTTACCACTACCTATGCCGCCTGTTAATCCAACGATGAGCATGTTCAGTATTTTGTTAGGGTAAAAATGCCAGGTAGGCAGTATTGATAGTTTTTCCCCATAATAAGGCTATCCATCCGGCGACCGCCAGGTAAGGCCCAAAGGGGATGGGTTGCTGTTGTTTGGTTTTACCAATTACCAGCATAGTCACTCCAGCAACAGTACCAACAACAGAAGAGATGAGGATGATCTGTGGTAGATAGCTAAAGCCTGCCCAGGCACCGAGTGCGGCAAGTAATTTAAAATCACCAAAACCCATACCCTCTTTTTTAGTTAGTAATTTAAATAAATGGTAAACGGACCATAGGATGAGGTAGCCAGCCATTGCACCGATAACGCTGGATTTTAGATCGGTAAATAAATCAAAAAAGCTAAAAAATAGTCCGAGCCATAATAAAGGCAGGGTCATGTTATCGGGTAATAATTGTTTCTTTAGGTCGATCAAGGTGAGAGCAATCAATATCCAGGTAAAAAACAATGCTGCCATTGTCTGTAGTGTTACACCGAATGTATAAGCTACTGTTAACGAGGCTAACCCTGTAAGCAGTTCAACAACAGGGTACTGAATTGAGATATTTGTTTTGCAGGAAGAGCATTTAGCGCCTAAAAATAAATAACTTAGTACCGGTATGTTTTCCCAGAAGTGTAAGTTGTGTCCGCAATTTGGACATGCAGATGCGGGTGTAGCCAGATTAATGGATGATAGTCTTTGTTCAACTTCGGGTGCATCAAGTTCCAGAAATTCATAACATTCTTGTTTCCAGTCACGTTCCATCATAAGCGGTAAGCGATACGCCACCACATTTAAAAAACTGCCAACGCATAAGCCAAAGAATAATACCGAAGAATAAAACAGCCACGGCGTAGACTCAAAAACGATCACAAAATTTTCAAACATAAATAGCTACTTGGTTAGTATTTGAACTGTGACCTAAACTACTTCGCCCATCTTGAAGATAGGCAGGTACATGGCGATAACTAAACCACCAATAACAACAGCAAGGAAAGCCATGATCATGGGTTCTAGCATAGCGGTTAAATTATCTACCGCATCATCAACTGCTTCTTCATAATATTCGGCAACTTTATCCAGCATCTCATCAAGCGCACCAGATTCTTCACCGATGCCAACCATCTGAATAAGCATATTCGGAAACAGCTCTTTATTTTGTGACAGGCTGGACTGCAGTGTGGTACCACCAGCAATGTCATCTCTTACCTTTAAGATAGCTTCCTGATATACACTGTTGCCCGATGCGCCAGCGACAGAAACCATAGCTTCTACTAGAGGAACACCGGCGGCAAACATAGTGGCAAGGGTTCTGGCAAATCGAGCGATTGCTGCGTTAGTGGTTAATTGACCAATAGCCGGCAGTTTAAGAGCTAGCTTATCCAGGCCATCTCGAAAAGCTTTTGATCTTAGCTTTGCTTGTTTGAACCCTTGTACAAATCCAATAATTGCAGCAAGAAAGAGCCAGACATTATCTACCAATGTATCGGATAGACCGACAACAAATTGGGTGAAGGCCGGTAATTCTGCACCAAAACCTTCAAACATTTCTGCGAATGTGGGAACCACAAAAATCAGCAAAATCGCCGAAACAACCACAGCGACAACTAGTACCGAGATTGGATATGTCATCGCTTTTTTAATTTTGTTTTTTAACTGTTCTGATTTCTCTTTGTAGGTAGCTACTTTTTCGAGCAGTGTTTCTAAAGCACCGGATTGTTCACCTGCATCGACCAGGTTGACAAATAAATCATCAAACTGGGCAGGATGCTGACTTAATGCAGTCGCCAGTGTACCACCCGCTTCAATACTGCCTTTGATTGACATAATTAATGTCCCCATGCTGGGGTTTGCATGACCCTGTCCAACAATATCCATAGCCTGTACCATGGGTACGCCGGCTTTCATCATGGTGGCTAGCTGACGAGCAAAAACCGCAATGTCTTTTGTAGTAATAGCTTGTTTCTTTTTCGAAAATAAGCCAGCGCTTTTTTTCTTAATTTTGCCTTTTTTAGGTGTTATGCCCTGTTTACGTAGTTCAGCTTTAACTACATCAGCACTGGCGGCCGTTATCGCTCCCTTAATTATCTGACCTTTGTTATTGGTGCCTTCCCAGGAGTAGGTTGCGCTTTTTGCTTTTGCTTTTGCTTTTGCCTTAGCCATTATTATTGTCCTGATATTTACTTTTAAGGTTAATCTTTAGTTACGCGGTTAATTTCTTCGAGACTGGTTAACCCCGCGATGACTTTTTTAATTGCTGACTGCCTCAGGGTATCAACGCCGTCTTTTTTGGCCTGGTCAGCAACATCAATAGCTGAACCGTTTTCCATAATGATACGACCGATCTCATCAGATATAGGCATTACTTGATAGATGCCTACACGTCCTTTGTAACCATCGCTACACTGGTCACAACCGATGGCCTTATATAATTCTGGTTTGGCGTCTATTTGCGCAATAGTTAGGCCTTCTTCTTCCAACGCTATACGTGGGATATCTACTTTTTCTTTGCAGTGACTACATAATCTACGTGCCAGGCGTTGGGCGATAATCAAGGAGACGGCTGAGGCAATGTTAAATGGGGGAACACCCATATTAACCAGACGAGCCAGTGTTAACGGTGCGTCATTGGTATGCAGTGTCGACATTACCATATGGCCGGTTTGTGCCGCTTTGATGGCGATTTCAGCCGTTTGCAGGTCACGTATCTCACCTACCATGATAATATCTGGATCCTGACGCAGAAAGGCGCGTAGTGCGGCGTCAAATGTTAAGCCAACTTTTTCATTGACGTTAACCTGATTTATGCCTTCGAGGTTAATCTCGGCAGGGTCTTCCGCCGTTGAAATATTAGTATCAACCGTATTTAAAATATTAAGGCCGGTATATAACGATACGGTTTTACCACTACCGGTAGGACCGGTCACCAGTATCATACCGTAAGGATTAGCCAGTGCATTCAGATATAGTTCTTTTTGTTCGGGTTCATAACCTAAGGCATCAATACCCAGGCTGGCGCTTGATGGATCGAGAATACGTAATACGATTTTTTCGCCGAACAGCGTCGGACAGGTATTAACACGAAAATCGATGGCTTTGGTTTTAGATATCTTTAATTTTATACGACCGTCCTGTGGCACCCTTTTTTCTGCCGTATCCATACGTGACATAACTTTTATACGTGCAGACAGTTTTGGGCTCATGGCGACAGGTGGTCTGGCGACTTCGCGTAATACGCCATCGATACGTAAACGAACCCGATAAGTTTTTTCATACGGTTCAAAATGAATATCAGAAGCGCCTTTTTTAATCGCATCGAGTAAAATTTTGTTAACAAAACGAACAACAGGGGTATCGTCAACACCAGAATCAGCATCATCGGTCTTTTTTTCTGCATCGGGATCAGCGAAGTCAAGATCATCCAGATCTTCATCATCGCCCATCATATCGTCCATGGCTTCTTCCTGCTCTTCCAGCAGTTTTTCTACCATCTTGGATAACTTGTCTTCTTCTACCAGGACGGCTTCAGTATTGATGCCAGTCTGAAACTTGATATTATCGATCGCAGCAAGATTCATCGGGTCAGAAAGGCCTATATATAGACGGTTGCCGCGTTTATATAAGGGTAAAGCATGATGTTTATGGATAAGTTTGTCGTCGACAATGTCCCTGGGGATGGACTCTGGATCAATGGCATCCAGATCGAAAACGGGTAAACCAAATTCTTTGGAGGCCTCCATGGCAATTTTTGTTGCAGAAAGTATTTTGTTACTGACCAAGTAGTTCGTAAATGAGACTTTTTCTTTAACTGAAGCAGTTAGTGCATTAATAGCTGTTTCTTCATCTAATAAACCATCAATAACTAGCTTGCGTGATAGCCCGTTTAATTTAATTTCCGCAGCCATGTTTTATTTTATCCCCGTATGTAACAATTTCAGTGTGTTTTGTTACTAAAATAACATTCATGAATGATAGTCTAATATTAAAAAAATTCTACATCTCTCAACTACTTATCGTTATAAAAGGCATAAAAGCGGAATTGCACACTGGAAAAATCTGCCAGCGTCATTTTGAAGTTATAATTAATAAGAAAATAGTCTATATGTATGTGCCAAAGGTTGTATAAGGTAAAAAATATGGCTGCATTGAAAGACAAACTTAAATATAAATTGAAAGCGACATCGATACATCTGTTATTGAGTTTGTTGATATTCGTGGTAATTTTGTATTTTATTCTTTTTGACTGGTATCCCGAGCCGTTTTTCACTGCACAGGGAGGTTGGCAAGGCATACGTTTGATGGTTTTTGTCGATCTTGTCCTGGGACCTGCATTGACTTTTATCGTGTTCAATCATTTAAAGCAGCAAAAAGAAATTATTCTTGATCTGTCATTGATTGCTGTTGTACAGATAAGCGCGTTGATATGGGGGGGGCATACCGTTTACACACAGCGCCCGATTGCACTGGTTTATTGGGGAAATGCGTTTTATACGGTGACCAGCGATGATTACAGTGCACAGGGGATGGATAATCCTGATTTTTCACGATACAGCGCTCATTTTCCACCATTGATCTATTCCAGACCCATCTCTACACAAGAAGAACTGGTGCTTTCTACTGAGCTAACAAAAAAACTGATTCCAGCTTATGCGCATACCTCGTTTTACGAAAATATAGAAGATAACCTGGAGAGAATTTTTGATAACGAAGTAAATATAGAAGAAGTTATTGCGAATAATGAAGAGATGAAAGTACAGTTAGAAAAAATAACCCATGGTGATTTTGCAGCTTATAAATATATAACGTTAAAAGCAAAATATCAAAATATGATTTTAATCATGAAACATAATGGTGAGATAGTAGATGAGATAAAGGCTCCATATCTTAACTGAAGTAAATTGCTGTAGTTTTTTAAGTAACAAATGTTAAGTAATAAGTAGTGTATAGCGCCGTGGTAAAGCTTTAATTCAATTGGGTTCTCTGTTATGAGTTGCATAAGCTGCAGTAGCTTAGTTCTATCCAGATATTTTTGTTAAAAAGTGACAAAAATGTCACTTTTAATACTTTATTTGTCACTTTGTATGTGTTTTGTTTGCTTGCATCTGCTTCTTCTAAGACATGTTATTTCTATATCTTATTGGTTTATATATAAACGATTGTTTTTTTATTGTAATTGGCATGATACCTGCTATATACATAACAACCATATAAGGTTTAGTTTTTAAAAATAAAAATGTATAAAAAATAATTCTAAGAGAATGCATTCAATCAATTTGGAGAGTTTATTATGATGTTATCTACAAACAAACAATCAGGTTTTACCTTAATCGAATTAATGATCGTTATCGCGATTATCGGTATTCTGGCGTCTGTCGCGCTGCCTGCTTATTCACAGTACACCAAAAAAGCCAAGTTCTCAGAAGTAATTCTGGCTGGTTCTAGTGTTAAAGGCCTGGTGGATCTTTGTTACCAGACTCGTGGTGCACAATTATTAATTAACTGTGACACGCTGGCAAAAGTCGGTGGTGATGTTAACGATATCCTTGCAGGTAAACAGGTTAATAGTGTTACTATGACAGCACTTTCTGCCATTATTACTATGAAGGGTGAGTCAAGTGTAGATAGTGAGACTTATATTCTGACTCCAACAGCAGCTTGTAATACACTGACCTGGGGTTAGTCTGGTTCTTGTATAACCAACGGTATATGTTAAGAGCCGGCACTATACCTATAGTGTAAAAGTATTCCACCGGGGTGTAATGCCCGCGGAATCAGGAATCAGAAAGCGAACCTCAAAGAGGTTCGCTTTTTTTATGTATGCTCAAAAACATGAAATCGAAATGTAGGTTTGAATATTTTTTTATCCTCTGTTTATAGCTTTAAAAATTACAGCTTCAAGGTATAACCTAAGAATGTGTCGCTTTGGAGAAAAGGTCACATTTGAAAACAATGAGTGAGAAAAATACATAATATAACCGTGCAGGACTGTCTTAAATGAAAAATATTCTATAGTTGTATAGAGAATATATTTCTGTATGTGATCATCTGGTTAGAGCTGTACAGGTCATGCCCGGTTGTAGCGAGCTTCATGTCATCTATAGAGCGCAATAAATAGTTTTAAGTACGAGGTTTATAAGTGTTTAACTTTGAAAAAAAGAGTCATCAGATAATTTTTAGCAGTATCATTTTCCTTGTCTTCTATCTCTTTCTTGCCATCATTTCCTTGCGGCCGGTCTTTACCTTCGATAGTTACTGGCATTTGCAGATGGGTAAAGATCTGATCGAAAATGGTCTGTCACCATGGGTGGATCATTACAGTTTTAGTTTTCCAGATAAAGAAATCTCCGCTATACCCGTTATGTTCCAGGTTGTTTTATCTCAGCTTGTTTCTTTCTTTGGGGAGAGCAAGGGGTTTTACCTCCTGAAGTTACTCTATGTGACATTGCTCATGTCAGCACTCTTCGTTTATTTCAGAATGATAAAAGCGAACGGGCTGGTCCTATTAATACTATTACCGATACTGGTCTCTCTCATATAGTTGCGCCCGTTACT
>CAJXZZ010000047.1 GCA_913065105.1 uncultured Gammaproteobacteria bacterium
TCCCACATGTTGGTGGCAGAGATAGAAAATCAGTCATCAATCGACTGGTCGATCGTTACTATAGATCTAGTCAGTACTATTGTTATAGCGAGGTCATTGGTAGAGAGAAGACTGGCCGAAAAGACGATATGGTGTTATTGGGTGCGATGACCAATCCGCAGTTGATTCAGCCGTGGATATCTATCATCGAAGAATGTGAAGTGCCCTTATCCGGGATATGGACCTTACCCCTGGTCAGTAAAAACATTTTAAAAACAATAAAAGCGACAAATGGTGTCGTGTTACTGGTAAGCCAGCAGGTTAACAGCAACGTCAGGCAGACCCTGTTCAGAGACGGAAAATTGATGTCGAGTCGGCAGTCAATTATCAATCAGGACATAAATGATATATCCGATATTGGTAAACATGCAGCACCCGAAGTTAAACGCACGGTCGATTTCATGCGTGGTCAGAATCTGGTGGGTTTTGATGAAGTCATCGATCTGCATATTTTAGGGAGTGATGAACAGCAGCTGTCATTACAGAATGCATTCATCTCGAATGAGAAGCAGGCTGTAACGATACACAGGATTGTAGATATAAATAAAAAACTAGGTCTGACAGGTGTCGGAGAAAAATTCTCTGATGGGATTTTTGCCTGGTTATGTTTAGGCCAAAATTTTTCTACGAGCCATTATGGCGAACCCAAGTTATTTGTACGTTACTACAACAAACTCGCAGCAACAGCCCTGTATGTTGCCAGTTTGTTGATGGTGATAACGGCTGTGTTAGTTACGGAATCGAATTTTTCTGAAACGATGGAGCATGAAAAATCGATTACCCTGCTAGAGCAGGAAGAAAGTAATTATAAAGACTTATATTCAAAAAAGTTTAAAGATTTTGAAGAGGTTTTTGAAAATGCAGGGCTGATGAACTCAGCAGTCGATCTTGCCAATCGTATCAAACTTAACAGTGCGACCTCACCTTTAGATTTTATGCTTGCCTTAAGTAAAAGCTTAAGTAATAACAGTATCGGAACGGTATATATCGATAAAATAGAATGGCAGGCAGTTAATATAGATAATAATAAAAAAATACAGCAAATGGATGACGCAAACTTCACAGCAGATTCACCAGTAAAACATCACGCTGTAGTGACGGGGCGAATACTTGAGTCAGAATATAACTACCGTGCTTCAGTCGCACAGATACATGCAATCATAAGTTATCTCAAGGCGAATCCGCGTATAGAAACGGTAGAGGCGTTGAAAATGCCGGTAGACCTTAGGTCGGAAAGTAAATTTTCAACAGAGTCGGGTATCGATGTGATGGAGCTGGACAGTAAGGAAACCTCCGGTATTTTTTCTCTGAAGATAATAATGAAGGAGCCCGGACATGCTTGATAAATTTACACCGGCATTGGTCCGCTCTGCAGGTATGTTTGTTTTCGTGCTGATACTTAGCATTACTGTGGTAAGCATTTCGTCTGTTTACATGGATGATATATATCAGCAGCGGCAGTCAGCAACACGCGCGATGCAAAAATGGAAAATAAAAATTAATAGCTCGGTCGAAAATAATCAGATCATCGATGAGTTCGAAAGTAACTTTTTGACCCTGGTTAATCAGGGTGTGGTCGGTGCTGAAGATCGCCTGAGCTGGTTTGAAACCATACAAGAGACAACAAAAAAACGCGGCATGCCTTCTGTTAAATACGGAATCTCTTCGCAGATGGCGCTTAAAGCGAAGAACTTGCAGGCGCAGTACCGCGGTATAGATGTCTATAGAAGCGTCATGACGCTCGATATAAAGATGGCGCATGAAGGGGATCTATTCGCCCTGTTAAATGATCTGAAAAAGGCGGATGGTCTGTTTACTGTTAATCGCTGTAATATACAGAAAATCAGTAATAAAAGTGTCGACTCAAAGAATAATATGAAAGCTTTTTGTGAGCTTGGCTGGTACACGTTTAAAAGATCAAATATCAGTTCTGGCCGTAACATAGCGGGTTAAGAAAATGCATATCAAGTCAATTTTATCGGTAATGTTCTTTTTTATTTGCAGTGTCGTGCCATACACTGTTTACGGTGTTGATTATGATCCTGAAGATTTAAATAAATTATTTACCGATAAAGATCAGCGTTTGCAGATAGATGCGGGACGATCAGGTAATACTATCGGTACAGGAGCGCAACAAACGAACAAGGTGAACGTGTCCGGATATATGACACGGAGTGATGGAAAAAGTGTGGTTTGGTTAAACAATAAAAACACATTGAATAGTTCAAAAATTGATGATGTCAACGTTCATAAACATGACATTGGTAAGGACAACAAAGTAACTATAAGTGTTGACGGTAAGGCTGCACGGTTAAAGCCTGGTGAATCGTGGTCAAAAGAAACAGAAAAAACGACTGATAATTATTAAGTTATATTTTTAACGCGTACAATTTTCCTATGCTCGTCAGAAAAAAATATAAACCCCAAAAAAATCAAAAAGGTCTAGTGCTATTAGTATTGATTATTATTATAGTGCTGGCTTTTTTTACTTATTCGTTGTCAGGCATGTCAATAACACAGATCCATATGGATCAGACTAAAAATACCTTAGTTACTTTAAAAGAAGCAAAGCAAGCGGTAATTAATTATGTTGTGACATACTCAGATAGAGGAGTAGATAATGACTATGGCGTCTTTCCGCACCCTGAAACTATAAAAAACGGGGACTATGGCAATATGCCTGGTAACGTGGGAACGAAAAATACCAACACCGTTGGATGGTTTCCATGGCGATCCTTAGACTTACCTGCGCTTAAAGATGAGTCGGGTACGTGTTTATTTTATGCAGTAAGTGGCACTTATAAATTGGGCGGCACTGTACAGGCAGATATGATTAATGAAGATAGCATAGGGATGTTTCGGATTGTTGATGACGCACTTAATGTTATACAAGGTGCAAATATGGAAGATAGAGTGGTTGCCTTAGTAATTGCACCCGGCGGGCCGGTGGCTGGCCAGGTGAGAAACCCATTAGTCATTTTATCTAATTGTGGCGATGATTATGGAAATGTGCCTGCTTACCTGGAAGGGAATGGTGTTGTAGACAATAGTTTTGTGTCAGCGGTTGACGATACGACTGACCAGTTTATTCATGCGACAGAAACTTCAAAAGATGCAGCAGTACCATATAATGATAAGTTTCTTACTATTACCAGGGACGAAGTTTGGAAAGCTATCGTAAAACGTAGTGATTTTAAGCAAGATATGGAGACACTGACGCAAGCGCTTGCCGCGTGTGCGGCAAATTATGCGAATTTAGCAGATAATACTGGGCGGAGATTGCCGTGGTCTACTAAAGTTAATTTAGGAGCAAGACTGAATTATAGAGATGATGCAAGTTATGATGATGATAGTGCAGCCGAAGGTTATTCAGGCCGCTACCCATTTAATGTTGGTAGTTCAAATGATGCAATCGACCCTGTTAAACTGACAGAAGATAGTTTGTTTGAGATCGCTGGTTTGTGTAATAACTTCGGTATTGATTGGGAGGGTGAAGTTATAGATCTTGAAACGGATTCGTCAAAATATCGCCAGCTATGGAATAACTGGAAAGATCATTTTTTTTACATTATATCCAAAAGTTATGAGCCTGATAATTCGGGCGCCGAGAGAACATGCACGGTTGCTGGCACATCCTGTGTAACTGTGAATGCTACTGAGCATGCGGGTGCTGTGATCTTTAGTGGGAGCAGACTTACGGGTGCGACTAGAAATGATAAATCCCTGCTTATAGATTATCTTGAAGATGTAAAACATACGGAGTTTGCTGTTGAACAAGTAAATAAAGCAGGCGATAGAACCTATGTTTACACCGACCCACAAACTGATACTGCAAATGACATAATGTATTGTATTCAAGATCAACCAACGGGTACACCATTGGATGTGGTCGAATGTTTATGAGCACAAAACAAAGATTACGATTACAAAAAGGGTTCACCTTAATCGAACTAGCAGTCGTGTTAGTTATTGTTGGTGTATTGTTAAGCGGTTTTATCGGGACGTTGTCAACAAGAATCGAAAATACTAGAAAAAGTGAAACAATAGAAGAGCTTAATGAAATAAAGCAAGCCATGATAGCTTATGCTTTTGTGAACGGCCGTCTACCTTGTCCGGATTGTGCAGTCGCTGGAGCTGATTGCGCCGCCGGAAATGTCGCTGATGGCAGAGCCGATTATAACATTGCATTGTCCAGGTGCAGTGAGAATGATGGTGCTGGTAATGTGCCATGGGTAACTTTAGGCGTAGGGCGAAGTGATGCATGGGGAACACGATATCGGTATGCAGTTCAAAATGCGTATGCAGATGAAACTATTCCTTTTACATTAAATAGCGCAGCGGGTTCTGCAACGATTGAAGAGCCCGATTTTGTCGCCGATGTAACGGGTGCAACGCCACATGATTTAGCAACGAGTGTGGTTGCAATTATTTTTTCACATGGGAAAAATGGTCTTGGTGGTACAGGTGAAAATAATGTTGCCAAGGGCGCCATACCTGCTGCTAATATTGATGAGCTAAATAATATAGATGATAACGCGACCTATTATGTACGACCAGAAACTGCTGCAGGTGCGGCGATAGCTGGAGGCGAATTCGATGATTTTGTTATCTGGATATCTGAATACGAGCTTAAAGCTAAAATGGTAGAGGCAGGAAAACTGCCACTATGATAGCGTAAAGCACACTTGTCCATCAGCGTTATTATCTACTTTTAGATCATAGCCATTGTTTTTCGCTAGTTCATATGACTGATATAAACCGATGCCGAAGCCATCGTTTGAAGATACAATTTCTTTGAGCAAGTGTGGGTAGATTGCCGGGTCGATGGCACTGCCTGTATCAGTAACAGTCAGATGTAAATTATCTTCTGCTTTTATCAACTCGATGAATATCTTAAGTTTTGGCTCACGGATACGTTTACTCCTGGCGTTATCAAGAAGGTTCTCAACCACCGTAGTAAAAACATCAATTGGCACATCGATATCTTTATCGACATCTGCAGAGAATTCGATGTGCCGGTCAGAGTAGCGCAACTGTAACTGGTTCCACCATTGCAACATAGAACTGCTGGTTATCTGCTCAGATGATTCCATCGTGGCAGGTGCGCGAAGTTTTTCCAGGGTTGTATTGAGGCGCTGGGTCAGCAGGGGCATCTGTCTTTTCAATACATCGATTATCTCCTGCATCTGTGCATCGTTATCATTGAGTATCTGGGTCATGGTCTGCGTGGATTGCAAAATATTTTTTACATCATGTGTCAGTTTAGATCCGGTTTCGTAGATGGCTTTCAGGTGCGCCTGTTTAATCAGTTGTTGTTCCTGCAGCTTGGCACGATAGTAAAAGATCAGTACGCTGAGCAGTAATTTTGCATGCAGTGATAATGACGGTCCAACGGGGGTGAACGTATACAGGCGTAGTTTGATTTTTTCATCTTCGATGCTGACAATATAAGGCGACTCTAACCCCTCCAGTTCGTTGCCAGTCTGGGTTTCCCAGTAAACGCCGCAGACCCAGTGTTGCTGCAGTAGATATGTAGATGTGGCAGATAAGAAGGTAACCGGTCTTAGAGCAGAGTTTGCCTCCAGGGACGATACGTGAGTGAACCACTGCTCGAAAGGCCCGCCTATGTTAAGTATATAGCCCTCCCATAACTTGGAAAGTCCTCTGAAGCCAGCTCGAGGGGTCCATAGAAAAGCAGTAATCAATAAAAACAGACTGAGTATGATGACGCTGATCGCTAATGACTCAAGATATAGCTGTTGCGCCGTTAAGCTGACCAGTGCACTGCACATGCATAAAAAAGTGACCAGCAGAACAATCAGAAATCCGCGAATAAAATCGACCTGTTTAGAGGTAGTGTCTTTAACCCGGACAAATAAAAGTAATAGTGGCAGCAGCATTAAAGTGGTACTAAAAGCCGGCTTTAATGATGCAGAGAGTGCGCTAAGCTGAAACAGCTCAGGCGTGGTTATGAGGATCAATTCGAGAAACAGAACGATAACGGCCAGGCCATAAACGGCACGGGCAAGACCACGCGCGAATATGCGACCGGTCAATAAAGTAAGTAGTAATAAGGTCCAGAACGCGCTTAACCAGGGGTTAAACCAGTAGATAAAAGCGGAGATTAAAAATAACAGGATAACCAGTTGTTTTGCACTGAAGCTGGATTGTGTTTTAACAACTGGCTGCCACAGTAGAAAAAAGCCAAAGTGTACAATTAAAAAACTTTGCGCAATGGTGTCGTTGTTACCGAGATGGATAGCAGCAAGCAGGCTAAATAACATTAGCCCTAATAAGCGATGCTCATTATTAAGAAGGAACTGATTGTTTGTTGGCATAGATTGTTTTTAGTGATTTATTGTTTATATTGTAGAGCATCAATACAAAGTTGGCGGTTATATACAAGGGAACCTCTGATCAATTAGTGAAATCGTATCTTGCAAGCTGAATAATCCACCTTCGTCGTTGTAAAACTTCGCAATAGCCAGCTATTACGTGCGTTTTACGCCTCGAATCTGAATTATTTAACTTACAATCTACTTCATTCATAATTAATCAGAGATTCCCAGGCAGTTTGCAGTTTTTTAAAAATGTTTTACTATCAACTACCAACAGCAGACTGATAACAAACGTTTTTATAGCTATAATAACTTTAAATTTTTAGTAGAAGGTTAGGTGATAATCAACATGTTTTCACAGGTTTTGACAATTTCTCGATTCACTATTATCGAGTCTTTAAGGAATCGATTATTGCTTATATCACTTCTGGTTATAGCTATCAGTTTTGCCATGGTTGAATTTATTGGTGATCTTGCCATTACCGAACACCGGGTAACACAAGTCGCTATCCTGGCGGCTTTCTTACGCATGAGTGCGGTGGTAATTACGACCCTGTTCGTGGTTTCAAGTACAGTCCGTGAATTACACGATAAAACACTGGAAATGATTCTGGCCATGTCGATAAGACGAGGCAGTTATTACCTTGGAAAGTTACTCGGTTATCTTTATATTGCAGCACTGGTCTCAGTTGTTTTTGCGGCTCTGTTAATGCTCTATGCCGATCCGGAGCAGGTTGTGATATGGGCGATATCACTGTTTCTTGAGCTAACTCTGGTGGTGGCATTGAGCCTGGTCATGCTATTTACATTTAACCAGGTGCCTTCTGCTTTAACAGCCGTATTCATCATATATGGCGCATCACGCATCGTGACTTCACTATTATTAATGGCGAAATATCCCATCATTGCGCATACTTCAGTAGCGCAGCAGTTTATGGATGGTTTCATCGAGCTGATGACCTGGCTGTTGCCCGACCTGCATCGTTTTACACAGACAGAATGGCTGGCTTATAACACGGCTGACTGGATAACATTGTTACCATTACTGGGGCAAACAGTCATCTATCTGGGGTTCCTGTCAGGTATTGCCCTGTTTGATTTTTACCGGAAAAACTTTTGATAACCGTTAGTTTCTCTCGGATAAACTAGATGCATCATTATCATTTATTAGATAAAGACAGGCCTGTTAAAGATGTCCCTAAATCTGTTAAAAGTTTTTTAGTACTGGCATTAATGCTGCAGCTACTCTGGCATAGTCAGCAGGGTCCAGTGGTCGCCGAAGCGGAAGACCTGGCGGCACCTTTATCCGTACGTACTTATGTGATGAGTTCTCTGGGCGAGCCGATTGCAGCCTCCAAGTTGTTAAATCTCTGGTTGCAGGCGTTTGATAATCAGCCAGGTGCCAGTCTTTCCTTTCACCAGTTAAACTATCCGCGTTTGACCAAATGGCTGGACACGATTCTCGAGCTGGATCCCGAGGGGCATTATCCGATGCTGGTTGCGGCAAGAGTATATGGCGGCATCAAGGACCCGGCAAAACAACGCATAATGATGGATTATATCTTTTATAAGTTTAATGAAAATCCAGATAAATACTGGCGCTGGCTGGCGCATGCAATAATAACGGCAAAACATGAAATAAAAGATGATAATCTGGCATTAAAATATGCACATGCACTGGCAGAGAAAGCAACCGGTAAAAATGTACCCTACTGGGCGAGGGACATGAAGATTATCGTGCTGGAAGATATGGGCGAGATAGAGGCCGCAAAAATTCTGGTGGGCGCATTGATTGACAGTAAGGAAATAACGGATCCCTATGAATTGCGCTTTCTGACTCATAAAATCGAGATTTTAGAAAAGAAACAGTTAAAAAAACAACAAAGTGTTGAAAAATAGACAAATTTTTGTGTAAAAAAGTCTGTATATTTACTGCAAACCCGTATTTTATGGGCTATATAAGGTTGGTATGGTAATTGCTCTATTGAATAAGAAGAATTATAGATAATAACGCAATTTAGCTTGAGAAGAATTTTATGAGTAAAGTAGTGAAGCAGAAGGGTTTTACCCTGATTGAAATAGCCATCGTGCTGGTCATCATCGGGTTGTTGCTCGGCGGTGTCTTAAAAGGTCAGGAGTTGATTAATACAGCGCGAGTGCGCTCGCTTAGCAATAATATCGATGGTATTACCTCTGCCTGGTTTAGTTTTTCTGACCGTTATCGCGCTTTTCCGGGTGATTACGCGACGGTATCAGCAACAGCAAACCTGCCGAATATAACTAATGGTGGCGACGGTAATGGCATCGTTGGTGATAATGCAGGTGCTGATGATCCTACAGAGCGTGCTTTGGTCTGGTCGCATTTACAGGCGGCAGGATATATTACCGGTAGTTATCCTGATGCAGCTGCAGCCCCTACTGTAGTTTTGAATGCTTATAACTGCCTAACAACAACTTGTCCGGATAATGGTTTTGGTCAGGGTATGGTCGTAAATCGTGGTGCGTTGCAACAGGGTGGTGCGGCCGCTGCGCCAGCGCATGAGTTGCTTTCAGGTCGAGCGATCCCCTCCGATGTATTAGCTGAACTGGATAGAAAGATTGATGATGGTACTCCCAGCGCCGGAGCTATGCAGTTGGGTGTCCTTGGCATAGGTTGGGGATCTCCCGCAGAAATTACGGCCTGTCAGGGTACCGCCCCTGCTAATGTGAATATATATAATATGAAGACGCCCAGTGATAACTGTGCAGCGGTGTTTAGAAATTTCTAATTTGGAATAATATTGTTTATAGAAATCTACTATTAAAAAAGAGTCCAGCAGGGCTCTTTTTTATTGCTAGAGATGAGAATTATGTCGCAAAGAGCCAGGGATGACGGTACGGCGTGTGATTAAAAATGATTATAAGTTGCCAACAAGTTGTAAAAAAATATTCCGGAAAAGTGGTACTGGATAAAGTTGACCTGCAGGTAAAACAAGGTGAATTTTTTGGTCTGGTCGGCATGAACGGAAGCGGTAAATCAACCTTGATAAAATCGATTTTGGATCTGGTTGCTATCGATGCAGGCGACATCAAAATTCACAGTCTCTCGCATCGAAAAGTAAATTCACGTGAAAATGTCGCCTACCTTCCTGATCGATTTTCTCCGCCTGCACATTTAACCGGCCAGAATTTTATTCAGTATATGATGAAATTGCATGGCAATGATTGCAGTCAGAATAAAATCGATAATACACTTGATGAACTGGATCTTGATAAAGCCGTTATGCAGGAATCAGTCAACAAATTATCCAAAGGCATGACGCAGAAACTGGGCCTGGCTTCCTGCCTGTTAAGTGGTAAAACACTATTGATTTTAGATGAACCCATGAGCGGACTGGATCCGCGTGCACGGGTACTATTTAAAAAACAGCTGAGGCAGTTAAAACAGCGGGGTGTTACGGTATTTTTTAGTTCACATGTGCTGGCAGACGTAGAAGAAATGGCGGATACCATGGCCGTATTGCATAACAGCAAGATCTATTTTTCAGGCACGCCGGAAGCATTCAAGCTGCAATACAATGGCGCAAACGTTGAACAGGCTTATATGAGTTGTATTGAAAAGAAAGTTGGCTGAAGAGATAGTTGGCAGTAGACAGTTATCAGTTAAAAGTAAATAACTTTTTTAAAAGAAAAAAGAAAGACAAAATTTTCTTTACAGGTATTTTCTTTAGTCTTTTACTGCCAACTGCCAACTGCCAACTGTTCCCTAAATCTCCAGTTCCTTTATTTTTCTCGTTAAGGTATTTCTGCCCCAGCCAAGTAATTTAGCAGCATCGTTTTTTCTGCCATTGGTTTTTTGTAGTGCAGCGTCAATTAGTATTTTCTCAACATCTGCAATAATACTGGAAGCTATTTCGGTGTTACCAGAAAGAAGTTTCTGTTGTATTGTTGCAGATAACGTTTGTTTCCAGTCGCCGCCAGTTTTAATATTACTCGCCTGAGTGTCAGCTAATAATTCTGGAGGCAAATCTGACATATGAACAGTTTGACCAGAAGTCATTACGGCCAGCCAGTGGCAGGTGTTTTCTAGTTGTCTCACATTGCCGGGCCATCTGAGTGAAGATAAATAAATCATAGTGTCTTCGTCAATTGATTTTGATTCTACCTCCAGGCTTTTAACTGCGCGTTGTAGAAATAATTTGAATAACGCAGGGATATCTTCTTTACGTTCACGTAGTGCCGGCAGTTGTATACGAATTACATTCAAACGATGAAATAGATCTTCACGGAATAAGCCCTGTTTAACGTACTCTTCCAGATTTTGGTGAGTGGCCGCTATTACACGTACGTTAACTTTAATGGGTGTATGTCCGCCTACGCGATAGAAAACACCATCGGCAAGTACACGTAATAAACGTGTCTGTAATTCAGCGGGCATGTCACCGATCTCATCGAGGAACAAAGTACCATTATCAGCCTGTTCAAAGCGGCCTTTACGCAATGCCTGTGCACCAGTAAATGCGCCCCTTTCATGACCAAACAATTCAGACTCTAATAATTCTTTGGGGATGGCCGCAGTGTTTAAGGCAATAAAGGCGTTGTCTGCACGTGGACTGTGTTTATGAAGTGATAAGGCAACCAGTTCTTTACCCGTACCAGACTCCCCCGTTATTAAAACACTGATAACTGATTTTGATAGACGGCCGATAGTACGAAACACTTCCTGCATTGCAGGTGCAGCACCGATAATTTCTGGGCCTCCCTGGTCTGTTGTAAGCAGTGCGCCATTACTCTGTTTTTTTACACAGGCGCGTTGTGTTACCTCAACGGCTTCATCGATATCAAAAGGTTTAGGCAAGTATTCAAAAGCGCCTCCCTGATAGGCTGAAACAGCACTATCTAAATCGGTATGCGCAGTCATGATGATGACAGGCAGATCAGGGTAATCCTTTGAAAGATGCGAGAGTAATTCCAGGCCATCAATACCGGGCATGCGCACATCAGTAATGATGGCGTCAGGCTCTTCCTGTTTTAGTTTTTCCAGTATGGTATTGGCATTGTCGAAGCTGGTAACAAAAAAACCAGCGGCCTCGAGTGCTTTTTGTAGTACCCAACGAATTGAATCGTCGTCATCGATAATCCAGATATGACTTTGAGTAGTCATTTTTCAGCTCCGTTATTGTCTTCAGTATTATGTAAGTTAATGGGTAATAAAATAGTAAAGATAGTTTTTCCTGGTTCACTGGTAAATTCTATTAAACCATTATGTTGATGCACCAGAGACTGCGCGATGGATAAACCCAGCCCGGTACCCTCGGCATGACCGGTAATCATCGGCATGAATATGGTTTCGTGTAATTCTTTTGAAACGCCGTTACCGTTATCTTCGATATCGATTTTTGCAACTAGAGGGTAAGTGTGTGAACCAATTTTGCAATTACGTTGTGTGCGGGTTTTAAAATTTATTTTTCCTTGACGATTTTTAATCGAAGAAACAGCAACTACAGCGTTACGCGTGATATTTAGAATTACCTGAATCATCATGGACTCATCTGCGTGCAGTTCGGGAACGCTGGGGTCATAATCAACGGTTAATTTTATCTGGTCATTTTCGGCAAGTACCAGTTGGCGAACATGCTCCAGAATTTTATGTATATTGATATCACTCTTTGTCGGAATGTCTCTAGGTCCGACCATTCGGTCGAGAAGATTTTTTAAACGGTCAGCTTCATTGATGATTATTTGGGTGAATTGTTTGTCGTCATCATTGTTTAGTTCTCTTTCGAGCAGTTGTGCGGCACCACGAATACCACCAAGTGGATTTTTTATTTCGTGGGCAAGGCCTCGCAACAAACTTTTACTGGCTTCATATTGGCTGAGAATACTCTCTTCATGTGAAATTTTTTGTTGTGTTTTTAAGCGAATAAATTCGAGCAATAAAAACTGACCTTCGGGTAAATATTGAATGGGTGAAACAGAATAATCTACATCTATGGTCTGATGATTATGGACACGAAGCTGATCTTCATAAACGGTGTATGGGTGTGCAGAAATAAGCGAGCGTTCAAGCCGATCAAAAAACTCATGTTCGTTGATTATCAGTTCGCGAATATTTTTTTTAACTGCACGGGTATTACTGATATGAAATAGCATTTCAGCAGCAGGGTTGATATACACCACCTGCAGGTTGTCTCCAATAACGATAACTGCAGAGTGCAGATTGTCGATAATGGTTTGTGGAGTGCTGAAATCAGAAATACCCATAGTGTGCCTTATGCAATAATTAAACCAGTTTTATAAGGGGCAGGCATTTATTTATTTAAAGACTTTTCAGTGACTTACCTTATAGAACAGGGTGGGGTGAAATAGTTGCAATATTATAGCGCACCATTATAGTGCGTGGCTAGCGATATTAAGCTTTGCCTGAAGGGTTAAGCTAGTTAGCGAGGCCCTGGCCGAGGCACGACGGTATTTTTGATATGTACAGTAACGGACGCACTGCTTTTGATAATTTTGCCTTGTTTGTTTCTGATCTGCGCCTGAATCTGGTGCTCTCCTCGGTCTGCACGGCCAATCTGTAACGATAAACTCTGGCTGTTTTTAACCAGTGGTTTGCCATCCATCAGTAACCAGACAGTATGACCCTCTGCGGTTGCTAGCGCAGGTTCAAGTTTCGTCGATACGGTTAGATCAGGTGCGTTCCAGATGACTTGCTGGTTTGTTGGGGCAAGGATGCTGAATTTTGAGTATTTTGTTTCGGTGACTTCCTCTTCTTCGACAACTTCTTCTTTTGCTGGGACTTTGACAGCATCAATAACACTTAACGGTGGAGGGGTAAATGCCTGTGCATCATCAAACGGTTTATCAGAATAGATCACATTACCAGCTTCATCCAGACCTTTATATAAGCCGGCATGTACATTAAAGCCAAAAGGGACGGCAATAATCAGTAAATTTATCAAGAGAGTATGTTTCATGATTATCAGCATAGCGTTTGTTTTAGCTGCCCGCAATGAAAAAAGCCCCCCACATCATTTAAATGTGAGAGGCTTTTAAGTTTTAAGCTATCAGGCTGTCTCTATGTCAGAGCATAGAAGACGATCTGAACTTATACGCTGTAGTACATATCATATTCACAAGGATGTACAGCAGCACGGTAACGCTGAACTTCTTCGCTCTTCAATGCGATAAAGCCATCGATAACATCATCGTCGAATACACCACCTTCAGTTAAGAAGGCGCGATCCGCATCCAGTGCTTTTAATGCTTCATCAAGAGAGAAAGCAACTTGTGGAATCTTTGCTTCTTCTTCTGGTGGCAGGTCATATAGATCTTTATCGGCCGCTTCACCTGGATCAATCTTGTTTTTGATGCCATCAAGGCCAGCCATCAACATAGCCGAAAAACAAAGGTAAGGATTCGCTGCGTTATCACCAAAACGAACTTCTATTCGGCGTCCTTTAGGGTTTGATACGTGAGGGATACGAATTGAAGCAGAGCGGTTACGTGCAGAGTATGCAAGCATAACAGGCGCTTCGAAACCAGGAACCAGACGTTTGTAGCTGTTAGTTGAAGCATTAGCAAAGGCGTTAAGCGCTTTGGCATGTTTGATGATGCCGCCGATGTAGTACAGCGCTGTCTGTGATAAACCGCCATACAGGTCACCAGAGAACAGGTTTTCACCGCCTTTAAAAATAGACTGATGAACGTGCATACCGCTACCGTTATCACCAACCATTGGTTTTGGCATGAAGGTCGCTGTTTTGCCGTAAGCGTGAGCAACGTTATGTACAACATATTTGAAGATCTGTACTTCGTCCGCTTTACGAACGAGTGTATTGAATACTGCACCAATCTCACACTGGCCAGCGGTGCCTACTTCGTGATGATGTACTTCAGTTTCACAACCCATGTCTTCCATTACTAAACACATAGATGAACGCAGGTCTTGCAATGAATCGATTGGAGGTACAGGGAAGTAACCGCCTTTAATGCCAGGACGGTGACCCATGTTGCTGCCGTCATACTCTTTACCGGTATTCCAGGCCGCTTCTTCAGATTCGATCTTGTAGAAAGCGCCGCCCATCTCATCGCCCCATTGAACGCCGTCAAAAACGAAAAATTCGTTTTCAGGACCAAAGTAGGCAGTATCACCAATACCGGTTGAATTTAGATAAGCTTCAGCACGTTTCGCGATAGAACGTGGGTCACGGTTATAACCGCTCATATCTGTAGGCTCGATTACGTCACAGCGTAAGTTCATGGTAACTTCTTCGCAGAACGGGTCGATAACCTGTGAATCACAATCTGGCATGATGATCATGTCAGATGCATTAATGCTCTTCCAGCCCTGAATTGAAGAGCCATCAAACATCTTGCCTTCGAGCAGTACGTCTTCATCAATGGTGTGAGAAGGTACAGAAACGTGTTGTTCTTTACCCTGTGTATCAGTAAAACGGAAATCAACGAATTTAACGTCTTTTTCCTTGATCATATTCATTACGTCGCTTGCAGCCATTAGTAGAGCCTCTATCAATATTTAAAATAATAATCCGTACAGAGTTATCAGATGCAGTTTGAGTGTCCGCACGGCGTATGTTTTTGTATGTTTATCCAGAAGTGTTTCTAGATAAAGAACCTTTAATCAATTCTGTCTGTTTTTATGGAAAGCTTTATTTGCAACAGAACTCATCAAAGGTCCTTTTTTACAGGGGTAGATTTTGCACCAAACGTGACAATAAGGGAAACCCCATATCGCGCGCTTTAGAAGGAATCAGAGCTATTAAGCGTTATAAGGTACAAATATACTCGAAGTGCACAATATTTTTGCTGTTTAGCAAAAATGTAACTGGCTTTCGCCTATACAGGTGATTTTCTTGCACGCCTTGTTAAAATCTTGCTTAAGGGCTTTGGCATCATCCAGTGTTTGTAAGTATTTAAGGGGGAGACAGGCTTCAACACTGATCTGACCGTCAAGATAGTGCAGGGAGATATCGTCAATGTTTTTCAAAACGTCATGTTTTGACCATTCCTGGCTCAGTGTGAGTAATAGTTCGCTACGTAGTGGTAAATGTTTACAGCTGGCAGCCGTTTCATCGTCTTCTGGATCGATATGTACGGTAACGTCATTCACTTCTTCAAATTTATCTTTCAGGGCTTTTTCAACACTTTCAGCAATATGGTGTCCTTCGGATACGCTGAGTTTTGGCGATACCTGTATGTGTACATCGACGAGTGCGTTATGGCCCATGCGGCGGCTGCGTAACAGATGGAGTTGCCGTACATCATCAATGCTTAGAATGGTCAGTTTAATGCTTTCAACCATTTCGGGATCCAGCGCGGTATCAACCAGTTCCTGCATGCTCTGACGGCTTAAATCCAGGCCGATCTTGCCGATCATTATCGCCACCATCATGGCGGCGATAGCATCAAGTAACGGATAGCCGAAATAGGTGCCGGTAATACCGAAAAATACGATGATAGATGAGATGGCGTCACTACGGTGGTGCCAGGCATTTGCCTCGAGCAATGATGAGCGAAGCTTTTTCGCCACCGCGCGAGTCATGTGATACAGCACTTCTTTACTGATGACGGATATCGCAGCAATGATCAGGGTAAACAGTGCAGGTTCAACGATATTATCGGGGTGCTCAAGCCGAAGCATCGCATCATAAGCAATGCCGCCAGCGACTGCGATTAATAAGAATCCCAGTGCCACAGTCGCCAGTGTTTCATAACGGGCATGACCATAAGGATGGTCTTCGTCAGCATCTTCACCGGCATGTTTGACTGCGATCAAAACCATGCCGTCACTGGCAAGATCAGATAACGAGTGAATGCCGTCAGCCAGCAAAGCCTGTGATTGTCCAACGATGCCGCCAACGATCTTGATAACGGCCAGAACAAGATTGACCACTACGCCCCACAGTGTGATGCGGTTGGTTTCCTGTTTACGTTGTTCTAGAGTTAGATCCATCGATGTATTTTGATGGTGATAGATTTTTGGTGCAAGGTTTAATTTTTACAGGCTGAAGCGTTGTTATCAGGAATGTTGTTTAAATTAATAAACGCCTGCGGTATATCGTCAAATGTGATCGTGCTATAGGGGGCAGACTCTACCCATTGAATTAATTTTAGTTGATTATCATTTAGTCGTTGCTGGATAGATTCGAGCAGATCTTTCTTAATTATCATCGCCAGCTGATGGTGTTTGTCGACTGTTGCGATGCAGATGGATTTGTTTTTTATATCAACAGATAATCTCTCTATAAGATTAGTGGGAAGAGCCGGCATATCACAGGCAACGATGAGCACGAGTCCATGCTTACAATAGGGCAGTGACGCGGCAATGCCTGCAAGCGGGCCACGATAGATGTTTGATGCATCAGTGATTACGTTTTCAGAGTATTTCTGGTAGTTTTCAATATTTCTATTTGCACTGATCACGATATCATCAACCTGAAATTTCACTGCATTGATGATATGTTCTATCAAAGGTTTGTTCTTATATAAGATCAGGCCCTTATCTACGCCGTCAGCACGTTTGCCTTCACCACCCGCCAGTATGATACAACTAAATTGTTTAGCGTTATAACTCATGAAATAAACGCGATCAACCAGCCTAGATTACCGAGTAATAACACGCCGCTGGCAATTTTCCAGAATAACGTAGGGTTACGTTCTAACAAAGGCGCGGAGTGCCCCATGAATGATTCTTTCGGATGCGTGAGGTCAAATAGAAATTCAGAGAATGTATCGTAGCGTAAACGTTGATCCTTTTTTACGGCTTTATGAATGGCGCCATCCATCCACATCGGAATCATCGGATTGTGTTTGAATGATGGTTCATATTTTATCTTATTTAATGTGCGCCAGTTAAGATCACGGGACATCTTGTCACCGTAAGGCAGGTGACCGGTCAACAAGTTATACACCAGTACACCGAGTGAATAGATATCAGAACGATTGCTGCCTTCCATGCCGAGCAGGTATTCCGGCGCGGTGTAGTTTTTAGTTCCTAGCAGTTCGATTCGTTCGACCGGTGTGCTGATCTCCTGAATGCCGGCAATTTTCACCGAACCAAAATCAATGATTTTCACTACGCCATGATTTGTGATCATTATATTTTCAGGTTTCAGGTCGCGGTGCAGCATCTCCAGACGATGGAATACGCGCAGGCCTTTTATGATTTTATTAATTATATCGATGACACGTTCAAAGTCAGGTGACGGGTTTTCTCCCGACCATTGTTTTAACGTGATGCCATCAATATATTCCATGATGAAATATAAAAAATTGCGCTGCCGGGTTTGCTCGATAATTTTTAATACGGCATCGCTCTGTATGCGTTTGCCTGCCCACTCTTCCATGTAGAAGCGTTCGATGTATGCAGGGTCATCGGAGAAGTTGACCGATGGTGTTTTCATCATGAACAGTTCATTGCTTTCTACATCACGGACTTTATAGAGCTGCGATGTGGTGCTGGCATGTACTTCCTCCAGTATCTCGTAGCCATCCATTGTCATGCCCGGGCCAAGGTGAGGCGGGAAGGGAAGGCGTGTTAATTCGTTATATATTTCGTTAGCGTCCTGTGAAGGCAGGTTTTCAATCTTAACGATCTGGCAAGTGACATTGTCATGGCTCTTTAAGTCCAGTGCGTGCTTCACGATTCTGTCAGCTTTAACTTCGATGGCACTATCAGCTTTTAGGTGCTCTTTTAATTGCTGGTCAGCAAGATAGTCATGTATGCCATCGGTGGTCATCAAAAACACATCGTTTTCTTCGATGGCCAGTGTCTTGTAATCGATGTCGAGATGACTGTCGATGCCCATTGCGCGACTCAGATAATTCTTTTCATCAGAGATCCATACGCGATGGTCTGTGGTTAATAGCTCGAGGTCGCCATTGCGGAAACGATAGATGCGCGAGTCACCAATATGAAAAATATGTGCGGTAGTCGATTTAAAAACGATAGCGCTGAAAGTGGTGACCATGCCATTGGCATGATCTTTATTACCGTTGCTCAATAACCAGTTGTTGATTGCGGTTAAAACTTTTGCGCCTGAGGTTTTAACCGTCCAGGTTTCGGGCGTACTGAAATAATCGTTGAGAAAACTTTTTACACAATGTTCACTGGCTTCCTGTGCATTTGCACAGCTTCCCATGCCATCGGCGATAGCGCAGGCTATACCTTTGTTCTCGAGTGTCGAATCTTCAGGAATGTAGGCGCCGTAAAAATCTTCGTTACGTTCCTTGATGCCTTTGTCTGAACTTTGGCCAAGACTAACTTTTAACTGGGTGATCATAGTTTCATCTTGCCATAAAAACAGTCGTCATTCCGGTTAACAGCATGCCGGAATGACGGTGTATTAATGTAAGTAGAAATTTTTATGACACATCGATCATCTCAACACTGCCATCGGGCATCACTTCAGCCATCTGGCCGTGTGGTTCACGAGAGAACACGATGATAGCAAACAGTACGATCGCACCAGCGCCAGCGATGAACATGAAAAATGCCTGTGTAGATACAAATGACAGCACGGTTAAAAATAGTACGCCACCGATATTACCGTAAGCGCCTGCCATACCGGCAATCTGTCCGGTCATACGACGCTGGATAAGTGGCACCATAGCAAACACAGCGCCTGATCCTGCTTTAGAGAACAACCCGCAGATGATGGTGGTAGCAACGACCAGTGGTAATGCCCAACTCGAATCCACCTGAGCCAGTAGAGCAAAAGATAGAGCGATACCAGTGAATAAGACGACGAGTGTGCGTTTGCGGCCATACTTGTCACTGATGACGCCGCCGGCAGGTCGTGCGATAAGGTTCATTACCGGGTAGATGGCAGCGAGAATACCCGCAAGAACCGTGGATATTTCAAAAGTGTCTTTATAGAACAGTGGCAGCATTGAAACCAGTGCAAGCTCTGAACCAAAGGTTACCAGGTAAGCCAGATTTAATACGGCTACCTGACTGAAGTCGTATTTAAAAATATCGGGTACGTCTTTTTTAAATATTTCCTTGTTGACCTGGTAGATATTAAAGGACTGATAAAGATAGATCGCAGTAAGTACACTGTAGATAGTATAAGTGATGCTGTTATCAAACCAGTTTAAGTTTGCTGGAGAAAGTTTCCACGCTAATACTGCCAGTGCGCCATACATAGGAATGCTGACGACCAGATATAAAAAGAAATCAAACTTGCTGGTCACTTCCATGCCGCCCATCTTTTTGGGTTTAAAGTAGGTCGAACCTTTTGGTGTGTTGGTTACTGCAAAATAATAAAAAGCACCGTATAAGATAGCGATCACGCCAGTCGAAGCGATCGCATAACGCCAGCCATTTTCACCGCCATACATCAATGCAAGCGTAGGAAGTAGCATCGCAGATGCGGCTGAGCCGAAGTTGCCCCAGCCACCGTAGATACCTTGAGCAACACCGGTCTGACGGGCAGGGAACCATTCAGAGATCATGCGGATACCAACGACGAAGCCGGCACCAACAAAACCCAGTAAGAAACGCATGGTGGCAAGTTGCTGATAATTCTGTGCCATCGAAAAAGCGATACACATAAAACCTGAAAGAATCAGGATAGAAGAAAACATGACGCGGGGTCCGAATCGATCGACCAGCATACCGACAACGATGCGTGCCGGGATGGTCATCGCTACGTTAAGAATCAACAGCGCTTTAACTTCCTGGTCAGACAGGCCAAAGGTTTCGCGGATCACTACCATTAATGGTGCATGCGCGAACCACACCATGAAGGTAATAAAGAATGCAAACCAGGTTAAATGCAAAATGCGCATATTGCCTGTAAAAGAAAATAAATTGAGTTTAGATTTTGAACCTGCTTGGGACATCATTGTTTCCTATGCTTCGTTGCAATATTTTTAATATCTCTATGCAATCAGCATGCCAGTTTGCAAAGTAGTTATAAATCAGATGCTTATATTTATTTCTGGAGAGCGACGTTGCTATTATGGGGCGCTACGCACTAATAAGGTGCATAGTGAAATGTAAATTTATCTCAGTGAGTTTTTAAAGTCATAAATAGTGACAAATAATGCACATGATAAGTGCGAACTTGCATTGTTTTGCTAGTAGTTGGTGCATGGATTGTGTTTTATAAAATAATAATAAGAATTTTCTCTTCTTGCTTCGAGCGCCATACCTCATTTTATAGTTCCAGGGTAATGTGATGCCATGTGGCACACATATTGCTATTACATATTTAATATTTAAATTAGTAAGCAAACAAAGCGAGGTAGTACGGTAGCTGAAAAGAATTATGGATCTTATTATTGTTACAGATAGCTTGAACAGTACTCAACCCCTGTTACAAGTTTCAAAAAAACTAGGTCATCGTATACTTAAATATATTGGATCGGATGACGAAGTTGCAGGTTATGTGGAATTAATGCATCCAGATGCGTTAATTTTTATCTGTAATGAAATGGATCGAATGGCGTTACGAGAAATGAAAAGTGTTGGTGAAAAACAACCAACGCCCATATTAGTTTTTACGCGCGATTCAAAAGAAGAATCGATTGCGGCAGCGGTCAAAGCGGGAGCAAGTGCTTATATCGTTGACTGTGACGACCCTGCTCGTCTGGGATCATTGCTGGATGTTGCCAAAGCGCGCTTTAAAGAGCAGCAGCAACTAAGAGATGAATTGAAGCAGACCAAAAATGCTTTGAGTGAACGTAAGAGTGTTGAAAAAGCTAAAGGGATCATTATGAAAACTAAAAATTTAAATGAGGACCAGGCATATAACGCGATGCGTAAACTGGCGATGAATCATAACAAGCGTATCGGTGAGATAGCCGAGCAGATAATTTCAGCGGCTGAGGTGCTGGTGTAAGTAAACGGTCGCGTAAACTGTACATCACCGCTCTGCATAGTATTGGGTTGAAGGATGAGACTATCGGTTATATCGCTGGGATTTCGGTGTAAAAGATCTGTAATTAGGGTTGGACTTGCTCATGGTGGTCAGAGAGCAATGGTTGCTGAAATAATTAATTAATCTATGATTTTTTTCTTAATATGTAAAAGTATGCCAAAAATAAAAAAAGGCCGCACGAATGCGGCCTTTTTTTATTTCCATGAAAGAGGTATTGGACCTCATGTCGAAAATATCGTCTTCATAACAAAGCAGTAAGTTACTTCCAGTGCCCTTTGCCTTTACGTGTAATCGCCCAGGTCGCGTCACCGTCATCTGCGGTAGAGTGCTGAACGTTTACATACAGCGTATTGTTGTCTAACGGACTGAAGTAGATGCCGGTGCCTTCAGCGCCTGGATCAGTCAGCGAAGCAAATAAACGAACATCCTCAGATGCGCCGAAATCATTGGTCTCAGTTGACGCAAACCAGATATCAGAAGGTTTGTTGTCTTCGATCATGATCAGGTCACCATTTGGTGCTTCTGCAAGATTATCGACACTGTCAAAACCGGTTTGAAAACCTTCTTCGCCAGGTTTGCCTATTTCTACTGTTACGTTAACGTCGGCTTTTACGAAATTGCGAACTGCCATACTTTCCAGATCTACAGAGATAACACGACCTTCGTAGTGTTCCGTGCCTGTTTCATCACGAGGTCCTTCAGTAACGGCAACGTATAAAACACCATTGATGACTTCCAGGTCCTCAGGGCGCTGATAGCTTTGGCCTCCAGCTGCAGTACCTGCGATACGCGCATTTTGAGCATTGATAGGTCCAACCCATTCGCCCTGCCCTGTACCATCTGAACCAGTAACCTTAAGTACGTACAGTGAACCTGCGGAAAGGTCACCGTAAGTATCGGCAACAAATTTGTAAACGCCGCCGCCACAAGGAACAACACCGTCACAACCAACAGAGCGACCACGGTGTTCATCGACAACATAAACATTACCGTCTGTATCAAAATCAATACCTTCGTGAGCCAGACGGCCAACAGCAGGACGATCATGAATGACTTTGGCGGTAACAAGATCATCGTTTAATTCGATTTCAAAGAAGCGGCCACCTTCAGTTTCTTCGGCAAATACAACAGTTCCCCATGGTGACCAGCGAACACCGTCAAGTGCGTTATAGCTTGGGTCCTGGGCAAGAAGGGTTGTTTCACCTGTCTGCAGATCAACGACAGAAAGAGAGCCGCCTTCAGGCTGGTTAGCAGGGTAACGTAATTCATGTGTGCGGTACATGAAACGCCCCGCCATTGAACCGGTCTCGTTAACTGTGTTCATATCGTGCCAGTCATCACGGCCTCCGTCATAGATGTTCAGATCTGTCTCATCAGACACGATAGTCTGTGTGTATCCTTTTGGTAGTTTCCATGGAGCTGCCGCATTCCAGTCATCAGCATTTGCCGATGAATCGATCTGCTTAAAGTTGAATCTGTTATCTCTGTCATCAGCATTAGATACGGTAGAGACGGTGAGAGCTGTGGTAATGGCAGAAGCCAGTATGAATTTGTTAATCATTACATTTCCTCAACAAGGGATTTGAATTACTAGTAACCTGATTTTTATTCAGGATTAAACAAAGCTCAGTTAATTTCTGAGTGGGGGAATTATCTGATGAAGTTATGAATAATTTATTAAGCTAATGTGATGATTTTGTAAAAAAGATATTTAGAGTTATGACAGAGTTGTAGTTATCTGTAGTAAATATTTATATATTTTCGAAATGTCTTTGTTATGTAAGTGTCACTATTTACTGTCACCATCGCAGCGCTCGATAACACAAAACGGAAATCTTGCCGCGGAAGTTTGTAAGTATCGTGATTAACATAAATAGTTCGTCTATTTGTTAGCGATTTAAGATGCTGCATTTAATATCAGATTGTTTTTTATTTGTAAGTAATTCAATTATTGATTCTATAGCGCGGTTATCAACCTGCTCAGAGTTTTGAAATTTAAAACCAATTTTTTTATGCGTCGAAGAAAAGTTTTCATCAAGCCAACGCATTTCTGCCTGTATAGTGGTTAGTGCTTCGTCATCTTTCTCGAGGGTCATTATTACCAGTTCAAATAATCCTGAAGGTGAAGGCTGATTTTTTGGGATAAGAGAAGCGCCGCCACAGGTCGAAATGTCAGTTAATATACAGCCTGTATTGACTCTGCCAAACAGCCAGCTAGCCAATAGGCCAATGTTGCGTGATTTATAATTTGTATTATCTGTGCAATCAGTAAAAACAGAAGCTGTACCCGCCATGATTCTCTCCAATAATTTGTCGATAATTCTGATAGATAATTACACTGTTATATTTCAATCAAGTGACAATTTTGTTAAATGTTCATGTTTATAATGAAATTATTTTCCATTAATAGATGTCGCTGGATGGTTATGATTTATTGGTAAATCTTAACAATTTTGTAACACTGCAC
>CAJXZZ010000048.1 GCA_913065105.1 uncultured Gammaproteobacteria bacterium
ATGAAGTTTTAGTAAAACGTGGCGTACTGGTAGTGCCCGATATATTAGCGAATGCCGGTGGCGTCACCGTGAGCTACTTTGAATGGGCACAGAATATACAGCAATTTCGCTGGCAGAAAGATCGTGTTGATGAAGAGCTTACTCATAAGATGCGCGAAGCATATGCAGCTGTGCATGATGTTGCAGAGAAAGAAAACATTGATATGCGCATAGCGGCTTTTGTTCTGGGTATAAGGCGAGTCGGTAAAGCTGCGACATCTCGAACTTATGTACCAGAAGACATTAACTTGTAATCTATAATTTATTACTATCACTGAAAATAATATAACGTCTGGAGCAATGTATGAATGATTCAACAACAGATGCCGGTCTGATTGCAGTTCTTTTGGAAAGGCTTGAGAAACAGAGACTGCCAAGACTTCTTACACTCAAAGAGAAGGTTGATGGCGGTGAGTCGCTTGATGATGTGGATCTAGATTTTTTAGAAAGTTCGATAGCAGATGCTAGAAAAGTTATACCGATAATAGACAGAAATCCGGAGTATCAGTCACTCGCGACACAGGTAATGGAGCTTTACAAAGATATATCTGATAAAGCCCTGCAAATAGAAAAATCTTCTTAAGGGTAGATGTGTAGTAAATACATAAAATCTTTACATTGATTTGTAGAATCTGAGTGTCTGCTATTGGCCGGTAAGCGACCACTGGAATAAATCAGTGTGAATCGACTACTCAAAGGTCGCTAACCGACCAATAGCGGACGTTCATCCGATTGCCTATCTGTAACTGCTTTCACCACAAAGGCAACATTGGGCAATAGAGCACTTCTTAGAAAAATACGTATAGAACGGACATTCAAAAAATAGTCCTGGCCGAGCAATTTCGGCCAATAGTGGCAATTAAAGATAGGTCGATTTTTAATCACTCAGTCCTATTTTTCTGGCTCTTACCTGAAAGCGATGAAACCCGTGATAATTATTTTTTGTCATCACTCACTTTAATTCTGTTAGATTGCAGAGTTAGACATTATCATGGCTTGGATGAGGTTAAGGAAAATATGAAATGGTCCTTGAAGCTGGCCCGCATTGCTGGTATTGATATCTACGTCCACGCCACCTTTTTTATTCTCATCGCCTGGATTGGCTTAAGTTACTGGCAGGTTGAGGGCACTCTTGCAGCAGTCGTCAGCGGCATCGGTTTTATCCTGGCACTGTTTGCCTGTGTAGTATTACATGAGTTGGGACATGCACTGACTGCGCGGCGCTACGGTATCCGTACCAAGAGTATTTTTCTGCTACCTATAGGAGGCATCGCTTCTCTGGAGCGTATGCCTGACGATCCAAAGCAGGAAATCAACGTAGCACTGGCTGGGCCGTCGGTTAACCTGGTAATTGCATTTGGTCTTTGGCTGTGGCTCTCTATGAGCAATGCACTAGTGCCGGTGGATGATCTCAGCCTTACTGGGGTAGGATTTCTGGAAAGGCTGATGGTGATTAATATCATTCTAGCTGTTTTTAACTTGCTGCCAGCTTTTCCCATGGATGGGGGCAGGGTATTGCGCGCGGCACTATCCATGCGTATGAGCCGTAACAGAGCTACCCAGGCGGCCGCCAGGATAGGACAGGGCCTGGCTTTGTGGTTGGGTTTGATAGGTTTGCTGTACAACCCCTTCCTGATATTCATAGCACTGTTTGTGTGGATAGGGGCCGCAGCCGAGGCGAGTATGGAGCAGATCAAATCAACCCTGTCTGATATGGCTGTAGGTCGAGCCATGTTGACCGACTTTCAGGTTCTGTCACCCGGTGATGCCCTTTCCAAAGCCATTGAGCTAACCCTTGCCGGCAGTCAGAAAGAGTTTCCGGTACTGGAGGATGAACGCATGGTCGGAGCACTCACTCAGGATGACTTATTGAAAGGATTACAGACAGCGGGTAAACAGGCTCTGGTCAGTGACTTTATGCAGACTAATATTCAGAGCGCGGATGTTAATGAACATTTGCAGAAGGTAATGGAACGATTGCAGAGCTGCCACTGCCCACTGCTTTTCGTGACCAAAGCTGATCAGTTGGTGGGCATTATAAACATGGATAATATTATGGAGTTGATCTCCATTGAGAGTGTCTTGCAGGAAGGCCACAAGCAAACTAAGTGGCAAGCTTGAATTATGGGAACCGTCCTGTCAGCTACATTCTGGATTAGCGTCTATCTGCTGCTGGTGCTAGCGTCACTACCTGACATCTAGGAACATGAATGGCTGCTTCCGACGGCGGATTCAACTGATCGACGCAACAGTGAGTCAGAATCTAAGGATTCGTTAGATAGATATGAAATAACTGCACCAGCCAAACTACCAATTAAGATGGCCTGGCTGGTGAATTGCAGATTATTTCGATGGTGTGTAGCTGTATTTCTGACCACCAAGTGTTGCCTGGTACATTAATCCACCTTTACCCATAGCAAAAACAATTATCCCTTTGTGATACTTGGATTCAGCCTGGGTAGCATTGGCACTAGCAGATGTACCTTCACTTCCAGCCGATGCACCGGCACTGCTGGTAATGGCAATAGCCTCTGCCTGCGCGCCAAATTCAAAGTTTCCACTGGTAAAATCGTCAAACGCACGTTTGTCTTCAAAGTAGATCACCTGACGATAGGCCTGGCCACCCAATTGAAACCCAATAGTCAGCTGTGTCATAGAAACTTCACCGGTTTTCTTTCCACCCTGATAGACACGGCCCGTTCCATGAGCACCGCCAATACCAATGCCAGCTTTACCAATCGTTGGAAAAATCGCATAACCATAGGCCGAGTTATGAAACTTGCTGACAACATCCGAAGCCAGTAAAACTTTAAGCGCTGCCTGATCCGCCTCGGCATCACTTTCGGCGAAAACGGGAGAAGTAACTAAAAAGGTAAACAGGGTGATAAAAAGGGCTCTAATTAACATTTCAAACTCTCCGATAATTTGTTAGCAAGGGGTTTCACTTTACTCTAAATCAGAAGTTTTTTGGTGAGAATTATCAGCAGAAAAATTTTACGAATGTACAACGTCGATCAGTTAAATCCGCCGTTGTAAGCTGACAGATAGACTATACGTAGATTTAGTTAAAATAAGATGAGTGGTAAGAATGATTGCGCAGGTCCGACCCTGCATTACTGTATTCTGGTAGCCCTCGCAGTTTTATAATTTCTGGTTTGCCATGTTTATTACATGTAAAAGACCAATGTGGAGCCGGGGCATCTACATACTTTGATAAAGCATTTCTCAGCAAGACATGTGATATGAGATAACTCTGCTTATCTTATTCATAAAAAAACGCTGATAGCGCTGCAGCTCTTCAGTAGACAATTGAGACAGACAAGTCGCAAGCTGATCACCTGTCAGTTTTACATCCGTATGAAAAACCAGACGTGCACTTCCGTTTGCAACTTATCAAATAATACGGTTTTATTAAAATCTTCTTTCATAGCATTCAACTAATAAATAAAAACCATATCGACGAAAACTTCATGACTCCGGTGGCCTGTAACCAAAACCGACCCGATAATAATACTCACGAATAGTTTTTTTGGGCAGGCCAAAATCATTTTTATACACGGGAAAAGCAAACACTTCCGATACCTTTTCAAAATAGGGTTTTACTCGCCCATCTCTTAACTCAAACTTGCCACGTGCCAACATTATTACTGCATCACCTTTGTACTTATCAACCGGATCCCAGTAAGCAAACATTATACTGTCACCGCCCACCAACTGGGCCCCTGTTACCTGCAACCTATTATTATCACCAAGAAAATCTTCGGTACCGTAATAGGCTAACTTACTGCTGATGAAATACTTATCCATCCCTATAACAGTGACCTGACCAACACTCTCTGGCAACTGCTTTTGTATCGCCAGTATATTACGAGTAACTTCGGGCCAACCTACCAGACGGGCTGTACCATAAGGAAAAGGAGTACCGGGCAAGCCTATAGTAAGAGAATGCAAAAGGATCGCGTAGAAACCTGTCAATACAAAAAGTAACGGCACGGTAAACTTATTAAGTAGCAGACCAACCAGACGCCAACGTAACTGACCGGCATTGATAGTCAGCCACGCAAGCATCGGCAGTATCGTTATCCATAGCGGGCCAGTCCAGTTATAACGCGGTTCATTCTCTAGTGCATTCCAGACAAATACACTTAGAGGCAATATCAGAAAACTACCGATGAACAGTCTTACGCGCGGCTTAAAGGGTGATACCAGTGACGGCTGTAATGATTTATCCTGTCGAACAGCATTTGCTGGAAACAGGTATAACAATGCCAGCAGTGGCAGTGGCGTAACAATGCTAAGCACATGCGTCAGCATGATATCCAGGGAGAACTGTGGCACTGTGTTAAAACGGTCGACAGCCTGGAATGCAAATGATGCCCAGTCGTTTGTTGCATTCCAGTAGATCACCGGAGAAAAAATCAGTATAGCGATAATAACCGCGATGTAAGGCTCTTTTCTAAACAGATGCCGACGCGCCTGCGCATCGATGACAATAAATAACAGTGCCGCCGGCGCCAGCAAAGCGATACTGTATTTAGAAAGCATACCGATACCCATCGCCACACCGACGCCATACCAGGCTCTGCTTTCATCATTGATCAGCACACGATAGAAAAAATAAATTGCCATCACCCATGCCAGCGAGAGCCCTGCATCCGGGGTTATCAAAAAACCGCTACCCAGAAAGTAATAAGGCAGCAACAGGGCAAAACTGGTGGCAAATACCGCGCACGTCTGATCAACCTGTAGACGGGCATATCGATAGAAAATAACTATAAATATTATTCCGTAGATAAACGCACCGAAACGACTACCCCAGACATTGTGGCCGAATATTGTTTCACCCGCGTAGATGGTAGCTGCAACCAGTGGCGGGTGATCAAGATATCCCGGCGAAAGATGCTGCGCGTAATTCCAGTAGTAAGCCTCCTGAGGTATGACTTCCATACCACCAAGGAAAACCAGTCGTAGTGCAAAAACACACGCAGCCAGAGTAATGCCTAAACTGATCCAGCGTGAGGACTCGTCGGAGTACTGCCCAAGCTGACGCCTGGAGCGAGTGAGTAACAGACTGCTACTATAACTGCCGATCAGTGCCGCGGCTAAGATACCCGAACACAGCGCGAGCGAATCCGGCAATCCAAGGTGAGATAGACTGGCTATACTGCCACCGCGGATAGCTGCCTGAACCAGCATGTAAACAGCAATAGCCAGTATTTTTTGAAGACCGGTGAAACCGGTGATCGTCGCCTCTGATCTGTCGATACCAAATAAACGGAGCAGCATCAACAAAACACCTGCTGCGACAAATCCGGCGAGATGAGAAAGTGCTATCGAATTACCGAGAAAAAACAGGCTGAATGAAACAGACAGGTCTGTTGTTATTATCAGACCAGCAATCGCATAACTGCCTGTGCCAGGCATAATAGCAGGCTGACGTATTTGAGAGTAAAGCTGTTTTAATGTTTGCTGCATTCAACTATCCTGTCATACCACTGGCACACCTGCTACAAAATATAAGCTACAACGAGAACTTCCTGAACTGGTATCAACAAGTTATGCTGCCTTTGGTTTGTTCCAGGTGTAAGCCGAGGTAACCGCATAATTCCACACAGCGCCGACAACGATGCCGGACAGCGAAGCCAGAACCCAGGTGGTATCCTGCGCAAAAATATAAGAGGCGATACCGATATTGCCCAGTGCGCCGACACTGCAGGCCAGGGTAAAGGAGAACCAACCTTTTAACCATGCCCAGCCGCGTAAACGTTTGTCACGATAAGTCAGGACGTTGTTCAGAGCATAGTTACTGGTCATCGCGATTAATGTGGCAGCCGTCTGCGCCGTGGTGAACTGTGCATCCTGATTTAGCATCAACCACACGATTAACATGTGGACAATAACCCCCGCACCACCAACCAGGGTAAAGGCCACAAACCGTACAGGAACGATGTGGCCGATCAATTTGTCGAGCAGCAACATGAAATATTCCCATGCAGCCTGACTGTCGAGTTTGCTTTCACCCGCCTGACGTGTGCGAAACTCATAAGGCAGTTCACGATAACGCAGGGTTTCTTTAGAGGATGCAAAAATATCCAGCAGGATCTTGAAACCGATGCCCGACAGGTTATGCATCCGTTTTTCAAATGCGCTGCGCCGTATCATGAAAAAACCGCTCATCGGATCGGTTAAATCAGCATGCAATACCATTCGACTCAGACGAGTTGCAAAACGGCTTATTTTGGCGCGCGATTCATGCCAGTCGCCAAGGCCACCGCCTTCAATATAGCGGCTGCCGGAAACAACATCGAGATCCTCTTTTATGATGGTTTCCAGCATGGTTGCCAGTAATTTTTCATCATGCTGCAGGTCGCCATCAATCACCGCGCAAAAAGGTGCAGAGCTTGCCAAGATACCTTCGATAGCAGCAGATGAAAGTCCGCGCCTACCCACTCGTTGTACGACACGGACACGCGGATCACGCATCGCCACTTCCCGAATCTGACTGGCGGTACCGTCCGGAGAATCATCATCAACAAAGATAACCTCCCATCTAAACTTGCCCAGCGCTTCATCCAGGCTCTCTACCATTGGAATAACATTTGGGTGCTCGTTATAGGTCGGCACGATGATGGAAAGCTCTATGATATGGTCAGAATATGGCATACAGTAAGGGGGATTATTAATTCATTATTTTTCTGTGAATTTGCTGTTTATTATCTCACAAAAAATACGCAACTAAATTAATTCTTTAGGGAAGCTCTGATTAATTATGAATAAAGTAGATTAATCAGCCTGCGGAAACCGCGGAAAATGTATTTCGGTTGAATAAATAGATTAGTGAAAATGTGACAATTTTCTTTCCAAGGATGTTCCCAAGTAAGCCCCAGCCAATAAAAAAGCCGGGTTGATGCTCAAACAATAAGCATCAACCCGGCTCTCAAATTCAATAAAACGTAAAACTTACGCCATTGAACGAATATTGATATTCATACGACTTTTATGACGTGCCGCTTTATTGGCATGGATTAAGCCTTTGCCAGCAACACGATCAATAACGGGTGTAGCCTCTTTATATGCTGCTTCTGCAGCGGCTTTGTCACCAGCTTCTATCGCATAGTAAACTCTTTTGATATAAGTACGCATCATTGAACGCACACCTACATTGCGTGAGCGATGGATTTCCGCCTGTTTAGCGCGTTTTTTTGCTGAAGCTGAATTTGCCACTATGTTAGAACCGTATTGAAAAAAAAGAGCGCGTAGATTGCCGGTTTTTATCGCCTTTGTCAATAAATATCGGGGCCATTAGATCGAAACCTGTGTAATATCAGCCTTAGAAAAAATCTGGCCGCCTATAAAATCGCGCCATCAACCGACGTAGGAGACACCCCTGAGCACAAAATTACTGCGATCCACCTTTACCGTGGGTGGAATGACGCTGTTATCCCGGGTATTCGGCCTGTTGCGAGACATTGCTATAGCGACTGTTTTTGGTGCTTCTGGCGGCACCGACGCCTTTCTGGTCGCCTTCAAAATTCCCAACTTTATGCGTCGCCTGTTTGGCGAGGGGGCTTTTTCACTGGCCTTCGTACCTGTACTTTCCGAATATAAAGAAAAACGTGATAAAGCTGCACTGAAAGATCTGGTCAACCATGTTGCCGGTACGCTGGGCGGCTTTCTAATGGTGTTGTCATTATTGGGCATGGTGTTTGCGCCCGCCGTGGTTTATATATTTGCGCCAGGTTTTGCTAAAGATGCCGCCCAATTACAGCTGACGGCAGACCTGCTGCGTATCACTTTCCCCTATATCTTTTTTATTGCGCTGGTAGCGTTTGCTGGTGGCATTTTAAATAGCTTCCACCAATTTGCAATACCAGCCTTTACCCCCGTGCTATTAAACATCTGCCTGATTGCCTCAGTATTTTTCCTGGCGCCTTATTTTGATGAACCACTGATGGCACTTGCCTGGGGCGTGGCTTTGGCCGGCGTGACCCAGCTACTGCTGCAATTCCCCTTCCTGTTAAAACTGGGCCTGTTGCCTGTTCCCAAATTTAAACGCGGCCATGAAGGCGTTAAAAGAATCATCACGTTAATGATTCCCGCAATTTTTGGCTCATCAGTGGCGCAGATTAATTTATTACTGGATACCATTATTGCATCCTTTCTGATCACTGGCAGCGTTACCTGGTTATATTATTCTGACCGTTTACTGGAGTTCCCTCTGGGCGTGCTAGGCATCGCCATCGCCACCGTGATCTTACCGACACTTTCGCAGCAGCATGCACGTCAGTCGGGCGAACAGTTTAATCAAACACTCAACTGGGCATTACGCCTGGTAACAATAATCACCATCCCTGCCTGTGTCGGTCTATTTATTATGGCAGGCCCAATACTGGCATCCCTTTTTGAATACGGAAAATTTACCGCCAGTGATACTTACTTTTCCAGCCTGAGCCTGATGGCTTACATGCTGGGTTTGCCTGCATTAATTGTCATCAAAATTCTGGCGCCCGGTTATTACGCCCGGCAGGATACACGCACGCCGGTACGTTTCGGCATTATTGCCATGGTGTGCAATATGCTCATGAATATCGCCTTTGTTGTACCGCTAGTGATGCTGGACTATGAAGCGCCGCACGTCGGCCTTGCATTAGCCACCAGCCTTTCTGCCTACATTAACGCTATGCTGTTATATGGCGGATTGCGCGATAGTGGCATATTTACCCCGCAGGCTGGCTGGTTAGCCTGGATCTTCCGCACCGTCATCGCCTCCACCGCCATGGCAGCGACGGTTCTCTGGTTTAATCCTGATGCCATACAATGGAGCGACTGGTCAATGATGGAGCGGCTTGGCAACCTGGTATTTATCATAATCGCCGGCGCTTTCACTTATTTCCTATTGCTCTGGCTGCAAGGGCTGCGTCCAAACCAGCTTAAAAAATCATCCTGATAATCCTTTGTTATTGTGCACCGACCCGAGCACAGCAATGACAGAAACTGGTAGGATACACAGCCTTAGCATTTAGACTTTTTAGATATCGTTAACTCAAGATGAAAATTATCCGCGGCCTGTATAACTGCCGAGAACAACATCAAAACGGCGTAATCACCATCGGTAATTTCGATGGCCTGCATCTTGGCCATCAAAAAATGCTGGAACAGTTGCAATCCGAAGCAACACGGCTCAATACCCACCGTTGTTTAATGACTTTTGAACCGCTGCCGCGTGAGTTTTTTGGCCGCGGTAAAAAAGCCACCGCGCGGCTGATGAATCGTAGCGAAAAAATGCGCATCCTTGGTGGTTTTGATGCGTCTATCCGGCCCGAATACATTCTGTTTCTGAATTTTAATCAGGCGCTGTCCTCGATGAGTGCGTCACAATTCATCGAAGAAGTTCTGATCGACAGGCTGAAGGTCAAATCCGTCATTATCGGTGATGATTTCCGCTTTGGCTGTGACCGCCAGGGCGACTTTGCGCTATTACAGGAATACGGTGAAAAACATCAGTTTTCCGTCACCAACATCGAATCTCACTGCATCGAAAATCAGCGGGTCAGCAGTTCGTTAATACGCGAAGCCTTAATAGACAATCAGCTTACCGACGCCGATAAAATGCTGGGACGCGCCTATACCATCTGCGGCCATGTTACTCATGGTGAAAAACGCGGACGAACGATTGGTTTTCCGACCGCAAATATTCACTTAAGGCGCCCAGAAACGCCACTTCACGGCGTATATTCTGTTACCATGCACAGCCAGAAACATGGCGATATTGCTGGTATCGCAAACCTTGGTCACAGACCCACGGTAAACGGAAAACGGACTCAACTGGAAGTCCATCTGTTCGATTTTAATGAATCGCTCTATGGTGATTATGTATGTGTTTCCTTCCAGCATAAAATTCGCGATGAGAAAAAATTCGAATCGTTTGACGATTTAAAACAACAGATACAACTCGACTGCGAACAGGCAAGAAGTTTGCTTAGCAATCAGTAGCGCTAACCGTATAACAAACATAACGTTAATAACAATGACCGATTATAAAGCGACCCTCAATCTACCCGATACCGATTTCCCCATGCGCGGCAATCTAGCTAACCGTGAACCAGAAATGCTGAAACAGTGGCAGGACTCTGGTCTGTATCAAAAAATTCGTGAGGTTTCTGATGGTCGCCCTACTTTTGTTCTGCATGACGGTCCGCCTTATGCCAATGGCGACATACATATCGGCCACGCTGTTAATAAAATTCTAAAAGATATCATCGTTAAAAGTCACACCATCGATGGTTTCGACGCGCGTTATGTCCCCGGCTGGGATTGCCACGGCCTGCCCATTGAGTTAATGGTCGAAAAGAAAATCGGCAAAGCAGGTAATAAGGTCGATGCAAAAACATTTCGAGAAAAATGTCGTGAATATGCTACCAAACAGGTAGACGGCCAACGCAAAGATTTCATCCGCCTGGGCGTATTAGGTGACTGGGAGAAACCCTATCTCACCATGGACTACCAGTTTGAAGCCAACATCGTGCGCAGCCTGGGAAAAATCATCGATAAAGGTCACCTGCATCAGGGCAGCAAACCAGTACACTGGTGTCTTGATTGTGGCTCTGCCCTCGCCGAAGCTGAAGTGGAATACCAGGACAAAGAATCGCCGGCTATCGACGTCATGTTCACCGCGGTGAATAACAGTGATTTTGAAAAAGTCTTCAACTGCACAGATGGTCAAGGTGATATCTCAACCGTTATCTGGACGACCACGCCGTGGACGTTACCGGCCAATCAGGCCGTTGCTTTGCATCCTGAATTTAACTACGACCTTATCCAGGTTGAGACCCCGCACGGTCCGGCACGCTTAATTTTAGAGAACACGCTGGCAGACGGTGTGCTTAAGCGTTACGGCATCGAAAACAGTCAGCTTCTCGCCAGCTGTGTGGGCAGTGCGCTGGAAAACTTGTTAGTCAAACATCCCTTATACGACAAACAGGTACCTATCATCCTGGGTGATCACGTCACTACCGAAACCGGTACCGGCGCCGTGCATACAGCCCCCGGTCATGGTCAGGACGATTTTATCGTCGGCAATAAATACGGCCTGGAAGTCTATAACCCAGTCGCTGGCAATGGTGTGTTTTTAGCCGACACAGAATTGTTTGCCGGTAAACACGTCAACAAAGTTAACCCGGAAATCATCGAAATACTGGCAGAGAATCATGTTCTACTGAAACATGAAAAGATGCAGCACAGCTACCCCTGTTGCTGGCGCCATAAAACGCCGATAATTTTCCGCGCCACACCGCAGTGGTTTATCAGCATGGAACAGGCGGGACTACGCGAGCTTGCAAACAAAGCCATCGCCGATACCACCTGGTTACCTGACTGGGGTCAGGCGCGCATCGAGAGCATGGTTAACAATCGACCAGACTGGTGCATTTCCAGACAGCGTACCTGGGGCGTACCGATCACTTTATTTGTGCACAAAGAAAGTGGTGAACTACATCCCGATACACAAAGCCTGATCGAACAGGTCGCTAAAAAAATCGAACAGCAAGGCATCGAAGCCTGGTTCTCTTTAGAGGCTAGTGAATTACTTGGCGCCGATGCTGATCTGTACGACAAGACAACTGATACACTGGATGTCTGGTTTGACTCCGGCGTTACTCACGCCTGTGTTTTAAACCATCGCAACAAGCTGACATTTCCGGCAGATTTATATCTCGAAGGTTCTGACCAGCATCGCGGCTGGTTCCAGTCATCGCTGTTAACCTCAGTGGCAATCAACGGTGTTGCGCCGTATAAAAAAGTTTTAACCCATGGTTTTACCGTTGACGCTCACGGTAAAAAAATGTCGAAATCATTAGGCAATGTTGTCTCACCGCAAAAGATCGTTAACAACCTGGGCGCTGACATCTTACGCCTCTGGGTTGCCAGTAGTGATTACAGCAATGAGATGACAGTCTCTGATGAAATACTAAAACGTAGCGCAGATTCCTACCGACGCATAAGAAATACTGCGCGTTTTTTACTTGCCAACTTAAATGGTTTTGACCCGCTTACTGACAAACTTGAAAACGACGAATTACTTTCTCTCGATCGCTGGGCCATCGCTAAAGCGCTGGAATTACAAAATGAGATCATCGCGGCCTACAAAGAATTTAATTTTCATTTGATCCACCACAAGCTGCAGCACTTCTGCACCATCGACCTGGGCGGTTTTTATCTCGACATCATTAAAGACCGTCAGTACACCACACAGAGCAACAGTATTGCACGCCGCTCCGCACAGACAGCGCTGTACCATATCGTCGAAGCCATGTGCCGCTGGATAGCACCCATCCTGAGCTTTACCGCTGACGAGTTGTGGCAAGCCATTCCCGGTGAACATAGTGACTCGGCATTACTGGAAAGCTGGTATCCGAACCTGGTGGCTTTAGATGAACATGAAAAGATGGATATGAGCTTCTGGCAAAAGATGCTCGATATTCGCGCCGTGGTAAGTAAAGAACTCGAAACATTACGTGCAGATAAAACCATTGGCTCTTCACTTGATGCCGAGGTAACACTTTACGTCGATGCCGAACTACTCGCCATGCTAACAACTTTAAAAGAAGAACTACGTTTTGTCCTGATCACCTCTGAAGCCACCATACATCACATCGATGACGCGGACAGTGACAGTGTAGAAACACAACTGAGCAGTGGTGAAACAATTAAAATCAAAACAGCCGCTTCTACCAATGAAAAATGCGTGCGCTGCTGGCACCACCGAGAAGATGTTGGCATCGACAAAGAACACCCTGAACTTTGTGGCCGTTGTGTAGAAAATGTATCCGGTAACGGCGAACAACGTTTGTTCGCTTAACCTTATTTAAAATATTCATATTATGAAATGGTTATGGCTTTCACTGTTGACTGTAGTTCTTGATCAGCTAAGCAAGGTAATTGCTGAAGCAGAACTGCTATTACATAAACCGGTCGCTGTGTTTCCCGGTTTTAATTTCACCCTGATGTATAACAAAGGTGCAGCTTTTAGTTTTTTAAGTGATGCCGGCGGCTGGCAAAGAATTCTTTTTGTTACACTCTCTACCGTCATCAGTATTTTTCTTTTGTTCTGGTTAAAACAGATCAGCCAGGACGCTAAACAACAACACAATCATCTATTACAGATCGGCATTGCATTTATCTTAGGTGGCGCTATTGGAAATTTAATCGACCGAGCAACCACCGGCGCAGTCGTCGACTTTATCCAGGTCTATTATACAAGTCATTACTTCCCCGCGTTTAACATAGCAGACTCGGCAATTACCTTAGGCGCAGGTTTGTTAATTCTGGATATGTTGATGGAAAGCAAACGTAAAAAGTTAACTGACTGAACATACAGACTTCACCCAAACAATAAATATTATGATCGATGAAATAAACATGCACAGCCTGGTTTTGATGCATTACAGCATTGCATTAACCGATGGCACTGTTATTGAAAGCAGCTTTGATGATGAACCTGTAGAAATAAGCATGGGCCATGGTGATATAACAGAAGGCATGGAACTCGCTATCTATGGTTTAAAAGAAGGTGATTCACAAACATTAACCCTTACCGCCGAACAAGGTTTTGGACATCGTGATGAAGACAACATTCACGACATGCCACTGTCCGATTTCCCTGAAGACCTGCCACCTGAAACCGGCCTGTCTTATTCTTTTGAATCGCCTGATGGTGATGACATTCCCGGCACCGTGGTGCGCATAAAAGCAGATGCTGCAGAAATAGACTTTAATCACCCATTGGCGGGGCAGGAAATCGTTTTCAGTGTAGAAATTCTCGGCATAAATAATGCCCATACTGAAATCGCCTAGTCAGGCAAAACTTATTCTATGAATATCTATCTTGCTAATCCACGCGGCTTTTGTGCTGGAGTTGATCGCGCAATTGAAATTGTAGAACGTGCTCTGGAGATCTTCTCCGCGCCTATCTATGTACGCCATGAAGTCGTTCACAACCGCTATGTGGTCGATGACCTGATCAAAAAAGGTGCCATCTTCGTTGAAGAACTGGACGAGATCCCTAACGGAGCCACAGTCATATTCAGCGCACACGGGGTTTCACAAAAAGTACGCAATGAAGCAAATGATCGAGAATTACGCATCTTTGATGCGACCTGCCCGTTAGTCACCAAGGTGCATCTCGAAGTTGCCAAACATGAAAAAAATACTAAGGATGTCATCCTTATCGGCCACGCCGGTCACCCTGAGGTTGAAGGCACGCTGGGTCAATACAGACAAAATCCAAAAAGTAATATCTACCTGGTAGAAACCGTAGAAGATGTTGCCACCATACAGGTCAAAAACCCGAATACCTTAGCTTACGTCACACAGACTACCTTATCGGTTGATGACACTAAAAACATCATCGACGCATTAAGAGAAAAATTTCCTGCCATACATGGCCCGCGCAAAGATGATATCTGCTACGCCACTCAAAACCGCCAGGATGCGGTCAGAGAACTCGTCGATAAGGTTGATGTCTTTCTGGTCATCGGTTCTGCCAACAGCTCAAACTCAAACCGTCTACGTGAACTAGCTGAAAACCAGAATGTTGCAGCATATCTAATCGATGGTGTTGAAGATATAAATTATGACTGGTTTGATACCGCACAATCAATCGGTGTTACCGCCGGCGCCTCTGCACCCGACGTGCTTGTTGAGCAGGTAATCACCACGCTGGAAAAATTATTTGAAACAACCATTATCACCAATGAAAAGGCAGCTGAAAACGTACGTTTTCAGCTGCCTAAAGCGTTACGCTAAAACCACCATTCATAAAACCAGGTCGATGACCAAGCGCTGATTAACTATTGCTTATTACCAACAATTTGTAGCATCTGCACCGGTTGCAGCCTTCTGACCTAAAGAATCTAATGATAATGTTGTGCAATCTGGATCTGACCCCACTCTTACAGGTGTCGCTACCAGCATATATGAATATGCGTCAGCCACTGGAATCGACAAGGTGTAGTACTTATCAACACTCTCATTACCGCCCACCGTGCCTGTACCCGCCGCATTTATTGTTGCACCGTCATATGTACCATTGAGCCCATAATATTCTTCCATACGGGCAACGAGTGGTGTCAGTGAGTCCATTGCGTCAGCTCTTTTTGCTCTTGTGACATATTCCGTATATGAAGGATAGGCAATAGCAGACAGTATGCCAATAATGGCAATCACAATCATCAGCTCAACCAGGGTAAAGCCTTTATTCTTATGTCTCATTATTCTTCTACCTCATACCAATATGTTTTACGAACACCTAAACCAAAGTCGGCCGTCTCACACTCTGTACCAACACATAATGTTGCCTCACCATCTTTAGGAATAAGAACCGTAGGTGTTGGAGGAATACCACCACGAATCAACTGGGTATGGCGCTCCGGTCTTAAATCGACGTCACTTGGAAACGCTGGTGTTGCATCCAGAATATTAAGGAAGAATACTTTGCCTAAACCTACTGAAGGCAAACAACTGCCAAGCACAGGCGGATCGTTATCGGGAGTATATGTTGTCAAAATTATTGTATTTTCAAGAATTAGTGGTTCAGCCAGACCTTTCTCGCCCAACCATGTGCCAGGATTGTCTTCATCGTCAAGACTAATATACCAGCCTCCAGCACCTTGAATTAAACCCAACTCAGCAGCCCTGGCTGCATCAGCGACAATATCACCCACAGCGCCAGAGTCGCCACCTGCAAGATTAGACGTAGCATCATGTAAATCACTTTCAACTAGTGTTATATATCTACTACTATCCGTTATGAGACGCGTCTCTGTATCTTTGAGCAGATAGATTCGATCATGTATCGTGGTATTTAGAGGGTGCGCTCTGTATCCAGAAGATATCACAACGCCATGATATTTTCCCTCAGGGGCATCAACCAGTGCAACATCAGGGGGATAATAAAAACGGCGGGCATCGATTTCCGCTGGACCCGCTAAATCTGCAATTCGACCACCGGTGATAGCGCTACCTAAACTACCACCTGACTTATTATCGATATCAAAGCGGAATATTTGACCACCCATATCTGCAACATATAAACGATCAACATAACCATCAGCGCTAATATCCAACGGAACAACCCGTGCAGGAATACTGTAATCCATATCATCAACAACCAGATCACCCGTGTTACCGCCAGTCCACAGACGTTCACCAGTTATGGCATCGGCAATAAATACTGCGCGACCAACTGTATCCGTTGTTCTTACAAGCGCACTATCCTGCGCAGCATCATAACCACCACCGAAGATTAATACCTCTCTGTCAACCCCTGCATCTTTGATTTTTCTAACATTGACAGTTGACCAGGTGTCTCCTAACTCAGCGTAATCACCCACACCACCTTCTATTTTCCAGAGAAACTTTGGCGCAGATCTATCGGTAACATCAAGTGCATAAATATCTCGACCGCCTCGACGCATACCAACGTAAAGATAAACATGTTCGTCTGTACCTGATATTGTGCCATCTCCATCGGCGTCATTAATCCAGGCAACAACATTACCATCAAGCCCGTATAATTTCCTACCGCCATCATTTTCCATTGCGACAGATAAGTCTGACAACAATTCTTTAGGGATAAAAGAAAACTCCTCAACACCCGTGTCCACGTCAAAGGCGTGCAGATAACCATCATTGGTCGCCACATAGGCAACCAGATCAGGATTATTTGATACGTCTTCACCATATTGAACCAATGCAGGCTCAGCATGCAACGGATCGCCCATTTGCGGGCGGGCATCACTATAGGTATTACCGGCACCATACTTACTTAACGCATCAAGACCTGATGCCCAGTTAATCAACGTTTCGCGATAAGGCGTTCCTGCCACGTATTCTCCAAAACCGGTAATCCCCAGTAAAGCATCAGTCAAATCTGTATTTCCTGGCTCAACTTTATTGGCACTGGTACTTATTTGGCCATTGACTGGCTCTCTGACACCATTAGTAGAAACTTTATAATTGCCGGTAAAAGTGTAGACTTTTCTCGTTCCACCACCCGTCGAAAATACACTTGCAGCGCCACCAGCACTCACCTCTTTACCATCAACATCTACAGACCAGAAACTTCTTGCCACTTCAGAAAAGAATCCTGTCGCAGGGTCGACGGCGGCGATACCATCCGCATCAGCAATGAACGGTTTTCTATCAGTATCAAAGTCAAGTTTGTATTTTTTTAAATTACCGTCCCAGTGATTGCCCTCGGACGGTTTGAACAAGGTGAAGTACAAATCATTCAAATGTGTCGAACGGTTAAATGCATTAACAGAAACTGCTGGCGAAGCAAACGTAGTATTAACTTCGAGTGCAGTGCTAATAATCTGGTTGAAAATCGAAATTAACTCAGCTTCATCATCAGCAAAAAAAGAACCTTTTTTTCCTGCTGGGTTACCTTTTCTTCCGGTATCCTCTAATAACAAAATAGCATCAGCTTCTTCAGAAACGTTTGGATCTAGTTTGAAACCAATAGTATATGTCCGTACATTTTGCACGCCTTCATGAGCCGGGTTCCCGCTTTCCACTGCCACATCATTAGTAAAAGCCCATTCGGATAACTCATCAAGGCAGTTATCGACTGATGATGTATCAGATGTAGCCGCATCTCGATTGTCATCGTCATATACACTTGGTGTCAGATTGCTGTTACATGACCCGGTAAAAGTACTGCTTAGTTTCGTTTTACGCGCTGCAGAAATTTCATCGTTTGTCGGCTTACCATCAGTCAACAAAACAATATAGCTTTTATCACACACTGAAGAAATAGGAGACTGAAACTCAACATTGCCGCTCTTCAGGGTTTTATTTACTACCTGATTCCCTGGATTGGCCAATTTACTGAAATCGACTTCTTTACCGCCAAAGTAGAGCAGGGCTTCATAATAAACTTCTGATAAAGGCGTCCAGCCACCGGCACTTAACGTATCCAGGCGTTGGAAAAAGTCATTTCGATCTTCACCCACATCAAGAATCGGATACTGAATCGCACCGCCATTTGCCGCAGATTTTGAATCAAACCGCATTAATCCAATATTTACACGCGTATTACCACGCACCATAATCTCCACTGCTGATTTAACCTGGTCAAGATAGCTTTTTGATACCAATTCACCAGCTGTGAATACCGTATTCTTGTAGTTCAGATAGTTACCATCAAATAACTGTAGATTACCTGCACCACCTGCCCACACCGCGTGTGGTGTTGCGGTAGTGGTAAAACCGGTACCGCCATCTTTTATATAATCGGCGCTGCCGCTCCCTGAACCATGGATACCACTGTCTGAGAAACATTCCACTATGTAACCTTGCTCCGCTGTTGTACCGGTTTGTAACTCTCGCCATTTTTTGCTTACCGGATTAAATTGCGCCAGCTGATCAGAGTACGTTCCAATCATCAATAGAGAACCATCCTGTGGCGGTGAAATTTTATTACCAGCAAAGTCATAACCAACCACTGCATGATCGCAGACCAGCGCTGACCTTTCAAAGTAATCCGCTGATGTTGCTACTGCACAAGACTTGTTGGTATAGTAAATACCATCTGGGTCACAGTCCCCTGTATAAGGGAAGGCTGGATTATACGCAGGCTTTACCTTTGATGTCGTCCCCATACTACCTGATGTGTCTACCACAAAAAGAATCTTAGGATTCGCAGTAGTGCCCGCCACGCCTGAAATAGTATATATCTCAGTATCGTCAGCAGTCGCCACTGGCACAACTGAACTGCTGAGCATTAATCCCGCTAAAATTGCTTTTATCTGACGAAAATTTTTCATAACGAACCTCTACCTTTAATTCTTCCTGTGCTGCAAGCTATGCTGCAGAATTAGTCCACACGTAAATGCTGTGTGACTTACCACCGGATATATTGCACTACCCTTGTTTCCGGATTGAATGAAACCATCAATATAGTTCCTGCCTTAATATTTCTCACTTGCAAAATATCGACTTCGGCACCTTGAATACTCGCCTTCGAAGACTCTGTGATATTTACTAAATTAAAATCACAACCATTGCAACGAATACCCTTCACTATTCCTGTACCATCCAACGCCATCTTGATATTCGAGGAGTCTATTTCCACAACCCTGTATGGAGCGACTTCTGCCATCACGTTTAAGCTGAAAATCATAGCCAAAAACATCAATGATTTGCTTATATTTACCTTTATTGAATTCATCATACCTTCCTCTTAATCTCTTTGGTTTTCACTAAACTTACTAACAGGACGCAGCAGGGAAACGAACCCCCTGCGTTTGAGTAGACGATGCAGAGCCTTTAGTACCCGCTGTTGTTTCATTAAACCCCGTACCGGTTATATTAAAAAAATTATAACTAAAACCCTTGCCAAGCCCCAGACTACTACCCACCCCAACTGAGTATCCTGTGTGTTCAACCGTTCCAGTAAGTGATGATGCGCTTGCTACGGTATATGCGGGTATATTTTGTATGATTAACTTCTCAGCCTCATCGGGCTGATAATTAATAAGGTTGGTCGTCGGTTTTGATATAGAGAACTCAAGTATTGCTTGCACCGCATTAAAAGCAATTTGGTGTTGCTGAGCATTTGCAGTCGCTCTTAATTCCATGCTTGAACTCGTCATTGAAGACATGCCAATCAGCGTCAACACAGATAGTAAAACCAAAACCAGTATCAATACAAAACCTTGCTGCCTATTACTACGTGGCAATAAGCTGTATCGTAATCGTTCGTTTTTTGGGTTTTTTAAATACATGGCATCTCTCAAAAGATATATTATTGCTGTTTAAGATTTCGTAAATTGACAACACTAGTTATCATGTAATATCGAAAATCATCCTGACCACCGAGCGTTACCGTTTTATCGGCCAGGGTAAATGCTATTGAATCTTTATTTGTGTCCACCCCTTTTTGTACCTTATCGGTACGCATCACCAACCAAATTTTTGCAGCATAAACATTATCCCAATCATCATTAGCTGTAATAACGTTAGCATTTTCATAAAGATCAATTTCTGCATCGCCGGTCACATCCACACCAAACTGCACTTGTAAATCTGTAACCCCTGACATTAACGTTTGTCTCTGCACTGATGGAGAATTTACCAGAGCAATTCTTCGTAAAGAGGGAATACCATCATCCACGTCATCGGTATAGTCACTGATGTAATAGGCATAAGCATGTAGCTCATGATTTAGGGTCAACGCATTATCATCATAGGAGTCGAGAACCGGTGGAACAGTACCAACAAAAAGCCGACCAGTAATAAAATTGCTACGCACATAAACCTGGTTGGGTAATAATGGATTCGCAATATTTGAGTCGGCATAACGAATTTCCAATATATCTGTACCGGCGACGTAACCTTCAGTAGCAGGAATACACGTTCCAGCATAAGGATTACCATCTGCGTCATCTGTTGCAAATATCGCTCTCGATAAATCGTAGTACCAGCCTGCAATACAATCTCCCACCATATCATCAGGCCATGTATCTCCACTGGCAGTGGCTACGGTGCACTTATTTGTCGACTGGCAATCAATCAAACCCTCTTTATTGGTTCCACCCCACATACCGGCATGTCTTAAATCATATGCAATCATGTCTATCGCAAATCGCGCATCGGCAACCATATCCATTTGTTCTTCATTTTTCACCTGAGTTTTTCGCGTCCCCAAATGCAAAGAGAATGCACCACTAATAATGATCACGCCAACAGCCATTGCCACTAGTAACTCGACCATCGAAAAACCCGATGATTGCTTTTTATTACTTATAGCCATTCGTTTAACCTGTATGCCTAACATGGGATTTCCGCACAAATACTTGTCGTTGTGGTATACGTTTTAGAAACTGACGCAGGGCCAGATTTATCTTTATTCCGCTCGCTCCAGGTAACATTTATCGTCACTGTCGACATTTTTGAAGGCACAGCCGCAGCCACCACTACTACTTCAGACGTTACTGAGTCGGGCAATCCTGCATTTAAGTTTGCTATCCACAAAAAAACATCCTCCTGCGCCAGCATGGCTGCATCGCAAGCACTAGCCGCACAGTTATTGTTAATTCCTGGGCCCGTTCCATTATATGAGTCCAACGCAGTTGGGTTAGCACGCATACTTTCGAACAACTCATCCACTTTCATCATTGCGGCCGAGCCGTAAATCGACGTTTGACCTGCTTTAAGAGAAATAGCTTGTAACGAAGCAATACCTAACATGCCAATCGACAGAATTAAAAAGCCCAACAGTGCCTCTAGTAACGTAAACCCCTGATTTGTTTTTATATTCATATGCTTAACATCTCTACAATGGGTTTAGCGGACAATTAATTACTGCAGCGTTATCGGACACTCGCACTCGACCCGATAAACTTAATACCACAGCACGCGAATCGATAACAGTATCGCTACTATCAAAACTGCATATACTAAAAATGCCGGATTGCGCAGCTCCATTTGCGCCTTTTGGCAACCCTCTTGAGGTAAAGGTAAAAGATGTGATAACGGCGTTGTTGCTATCATAAATGCCTGTCGCCGTTAATAGAGGATCAGCAATGGCATCATGAATCCGCAATATACAATCCGTGTTCACATTCGCAGCAACACAAGGTAACCCCGTATTTGTTAAATCACCTGGCGTAGCACCGGTTGCATCTGTAAATACAATCCAGCCACTTGTCCAGTCCCCAACATTTGCACAGGTCTTTCCATCATTGCTGTCACAGATACTCACTCTTTTATTAAGTTTAATCGCTTCACTACGTGCGATATGCAAAGTTGTGAGCATCTCATTGGTAGTAGCAATAAGTTGATTACTTTGCATAAAGGATTTTAATGATGGTACACCTAACGTAAGTAAGACACCCACGATACCCATGGTGATCATTATCTCAATCAATGTAAATCCAGAGTGTTTTTTCATGATTCTAATTTAAGACCAATAAAATAAAATTGCCATCGGATAATGACAAGGCGCCGCTTATGGCAGATAAATGGCATATTAGTGACACAACTTATCCCAGAATAGGTGTTCAACTTGGACGGAATACGCAACATGACCACAATGACTTTGCTTACTAATGCCAAATTTTGTCGAAATTTTTCTTTTTTTATTAGTAGCAACGAGAGTTTAGACCAATAAAAAGGCATAATAGGTACAGCACATGCAAAACAATATAAAATCAATATCAGATTAAAATTATAAAGAGCCCAATATGAACCTAGATAGAGTCAGCTCAGGTAAAAACATTCCTGATGAAATAAACGTCATCATAGAAATACCGGCTCACAGTGATCCGGTTAAATATGAGGTTGATAAAGAAACTGGCGCTATGTTTGTCGATCGCTTCATGAGCTCGGCCATGTTTTACCCGTGTAATTACGGCTACGTTCCACACACCCTGTCAAAAGATGGTGACCCGATAGACGTACTGGTTACCACCCCGGTACCGTTGATTGCTGGCTCAGTCATTC
>CAJXZZ010000049.1 GCA_913065105.1 uncultured Gammaproteobacteria bacterium
TGAACTTCATTTTTATATAACACACCCCAATGGCTGTGATTAATAATAGCCTTGTAACCCAGATCGGTGCTATTGGCGATAATCAGATCAACCGCCTGCTGTGGTTTAAAATTATGCGGCCTTTCATCATCTAAAAACTTATCGATTTTAGATGAGGCGATAATGCGGCCGTCTATGCCAACAAATATATAAACCAAATAAGAATTCCCGACTTCCATCGGTCTGTGCTGCTCAGCAAAAGGAACCAATACGTCTTTTTCCAGACCGAGATCTAAAAATGCACCAACCTTGGTGTTATCGACCACGGTTAAATAGGCAAACTCACCTACTTTGGCTTTTGGTTTTTGCGTGGTCGCCACAGGCCGATCTTCTGAATCAAGATAGAGAAATACCTCGATAGAATCACCCTCAACTAAATCAGACGGTGCATATTTAAGCGGTAATAACACCTCACCTAAATCTCCGGCATCCAGGTAAAAACCAAATTCCACCGCTTTTACTACGTCCAGCTCGTATGTCTTACCGATACTAATCATTTTATTATCTCAACCACAACCGCTCTTTGATTGTGAATACTACGCCTACATGGATGGAATCGGTAGCTTGAATCCAGGATAAAAGCAGAGGATAAAGACAGAAGATAGACACAGAACAAAGCCGTTGACACGACACCAGCATGATATTCACTGTCGCGTATTAATATCTTTCTGCATCACTATATATAAGTCTTCTACTTTTTCCCTCGCCCACGGGGCTTTGCGCAGAAACTTCAGGCTGGACTTAACTGACGGATCACTGTTAAAACACCGGATATCGATACGCGTTCCCAGTTCGCTCCAGCCATAATATTCAACCAGGCTATTCACGATTTGTTCCAGTGTCTTGCCGTGCAGTGGATTGTTGATTTGTTGCTCACTCATTAAAAATAGACCTGTTTTCTCCTGTTCCTTACTGAATACTCTCAACTTCTGGCAGTTCAATATCATCCATCGCATCTTCTGTCTCAATTTCAAATGAGACTTCTTCTTCCGTTAGCTCTACCTGCTCAAGTAGATTAATAGCAATATCTATAAAATCGCTATCGGTAATAATACCAACCAGACGATCATCTGCTACCACAGGCAAACACCCATATTTATGTGACTGTATAAACAAGGCTGCTTGACGCAAAGAATCTGATTCATGAATGACGTTTACGTCTCGGATCATGATCTCACTCAACCTGATATCTAATTCACACGATGCACCTTTTACTTGCGGCCTCAAACCAGGTTCTGTCGCAGCAAGAACATCCCTCTGGGTGACCAGTCCAAGCAAATGGTTATCATCATCAGTAATAGGGATATGACGTATATGTTTCTCGGTCATAATCTTCCTCGCATCATTAAGCGAGTCAATCTCGCGCAATGTGTAAGGCTCAGGTGTCATAAACTCACTTATTGTAATCATCTGCTTATACCTCGCTATTAAATGATACCTCTACAGAATTACAGATAATGAAGATAAAAAGATTGATCAGCATCAATCAACAATACGATAATGGATGAAGAAAAGTGGGTGTTTATAGTTTGTATAATGTTGCCAGATTTTTCGAACAGCGGGAAAAGGATCGAATTTGATATACCTTTTTAATGTCCACAGGCCACTTTGAATATTACCTGCGAAAATTTTAACCAAATGGACTTTCACTAAACTGCTTTTGTATCCTTACGACTTCATCCATATTGTTGAGCAGGGCTTCTACACAATCCTTATCCAACTTTTCACCGGCAAGCTGCTGCAGCTTGCTAATAGCCCGTTCATTGGCCCATGCCTGCTTGTAAGGACGACGGCTGGTGAGCGCATCAAACACATCTGCCACTGCAACAATACGTGCCTCTAGCGGAATTTCATCCTGTTTCTTACCGTCCGGATAACCTGTTCCATTAACGGCTTCATGATGATATTCCGCAATATTGCGTAACACATCAACATTTTCGATGGACTGCAGACCAAAATTCATGACCAGATCATCTATCATTTCACGGCCTTTACGAGAGTGCGTTTTCATCACTGCCATATCAGACTCGTTCAGCCTGTTGGGGCTCAGCAACACCTCATCAGGTATGGCAATCTTACCGATGTCATGCAGCGGTGAAAACATAAAAATATACTCAATGTATTCATCATTAAGATCATATTTCTCGGCAATAGCAGTGGCAATGATCCGACTGTATCTGGACATACGATCAAGGTGACTTCCTGTCTCAGGGTCACGGCAATGCGTGATATGCCCAGTTGTTTTAACCGCAGCGGTTAAGGCCTTGATGGCTGAAAACTCATTGATAATCATCAACGAAATCATGTGGCCATAGACATCTATCTGACTTAACACATGCTCAGTAAATACATCTTTTATGGTTGAATTGAAAAAAATGAAACCAAAAAACACACCGTCATTAAACATCGGCAGGGTATAACTGGCAGCATAACCCTGGCGACCTATTCTAGCGGTATGCTCATGCCCATTATCATTAAACGTGAGCATATTATTAATCACACGAGGCACGCCTTTGTCCAGGAGCTTTTTTAATGAGGGCGCATCATCAATCAGTGTTTGATAATGCTCGAGCGGCTTTTTATCTCCGCTGCTATCGATGTAAGTTTTAAGTACCGTGGTTTCAGCATCATAGAGTGCCACCGCGATGCGAGCCACAAAAGGATATACCTGGTTCAGAGACTTGTGTGCTGCGACTAGCTTATCTGTCAGAACAAGATTTTTATTCAGTTGCTCCAGCGCATCATGGTGCTCAGACATCATCAATTCCGTACAAAGGTCAGGTTATGTCTCATAATTATATGTCATATTTCCGAATGCAGGTCAAAACGGCTGGCGTAAAATCGCCTTTATCTTTTTCCACTACGTTAACGCTACCCATTAATCTATACCCCCTCCTCGTTTGATTCACTCATGAGCCCACGGATGAATGCACGCCAAACTGAAAAACACCAACAAATAGAGATACTTACTATGATAGCGCCTCTTTTATACGTGCAGCAACACGAAAAGCATTCGCATAGATCGTCCAGGTATAGGGCACGCTGCCACCCGTTGGCATAAAACTACCGTCGGTAACATAAAGGTTTTCAACATCATGCGCACGACAGTCCGCATTGAGCACAGAAGTCTCAGGGTCATGACCGAAACGACAACCGCCAGCAACCAGATTTTGCGGTGGCGAGCCACTAACGTTTGAACGAATATTGCTTGCACCCATTTTTTTCAAAACTTTACTTGAACGCTCATTAATATAATGACCTACTTTAAGATCATGTTCATGGTAACCGATGCGTACTTTTGCCACCGGTGAACCCCACTTATCCTTCACTGATTTATCGAGACTGACGAAACAATTATCCGTCGGTAACCAGTCGCAAAATATTTCATAACGTAATGTCTGGTTATCAGTAAAAATTGATTTAAGATTTTTTTGCAGCGCTCTACCCCAGACTAGATCATCGCCATCCCACTTGGCACTTAGTGCTTTGCCCATGGTATTTGGATGTCGCAGTAAAAAATCTACCGTGCCGCCTTTTATCCGTCCGCCCATCACCGGGTCATCTATAAAATACCAGTCCTGTATTCCACGGTTTACGAATGGCCCTCGTGTTTTCATCGCCGCTGATGCCTGCTTGTCCATGTCAGCATACTCAAAATCACCATTACCCGAACCACCGGCAGAAAATAATAAATTCTTACCCACCTGTCCACTATGGTTGGCGAGACCGTCTGGATGTTTCGGCCCGGTTGAAGACAATAACAGGCGACTGGTTTCTATCGCCTGACAGGCAACCACGAATATCTTCGCTCTAATATTTTGTTTGTTGCCTTCAGCATCATAATAATCGGCTGAAACCACGTTGCCTTTCGCATCACTGCTTAATTTATAAACCTTAGACAAAGGTTTTATTTCACAATTTTTTGTAGCGACTGCCTGATTCAATAATGCGGCTCTAGAACTTCCCTTGGCGCCCGACGAACAACCATAACTACCGCAAAAACCAGAATACTCACAACTTCTTCGATTGTCTTTATCTCGTGACAGGATAGCTCTTGGCGTCGGTAGTGAATGCAGCCCCATACTGTGACAGGCACTATCAATCTGACTGGCGATTGGATGTTCAAGTGTCGGCGGGTAAGGAAAGTCTTTGCTCGATCGAGGTTCCGCAAAAGGATGGTCGCTAACCGAACCGGAGACGCCTACCTCTTTTTCTACCATGGTGTAATACGGTTCCAGATCATCGTAACTGATGGGCCAGTCGACAACATTGGCCTCTTTGATTGCGCCAAACTCTGAGCGCAAGCGAAAGTCTTCTGGTTTAAGTCGGTAGAAAAAACCACTCATAAAGTTTGATGAGCCACCAACACAATTGCCATTCCAGAAATCCCAGCCGGACTCTGACGTAGCTTCACCTAGCCAATTACCGTCACTATCGATATCTTCAATAACATGCTGTTCATCAGTAAGATTCGGTGTATAAACACTACGGCGGCAACAGGCGAGTTCATCTTTATAAAAATCTTTTTCGCCAAACCAGGGGCCTTTCTCCAGAACAACAACAGAATATCCTGCCTTTGCCAATGTCAGTGCTACCGGCCCTCCGCCTGCGCCACTGCCAATAATACAAACATCGTAATCCGTGCTCATGCCTTATAGCGCCTTTGCAACAGCTTATGCCAGGTCTTATCAGCAGGGGGTGCCGGATATCCAGGTTGATGCTCCAACCATTTCCAGCCGGATTCATTTTTATTACCGCCATAGACTGGATCTGCCAGCAAGGCTTCAAGTGTGTAAGTTAACAATGTTGAAACCCAGTTTTGTCCTGCCTGGCTTTTAACAATAATCTCTATCATTTCTTGCTGCTGCGCTGCTGTTAATTGCACGAATGTTTTTTTATGACGCTCCTGTGTCAGGTCATCCAACCAGCCAACACCACGAAAGATAAAATCTTTATCCTCGGCATCGGCGTCTGGATTTTCAATTGCATTATGCAGATACATAGTGGAGCCAATATCACCTGCGCCGGGAACGTCCTCAGCTGCCGGGAACAAAATCTCCTGCACCTGAGAGATGGTCAGCCATATGGGTTCTTGCTGCCACTCCGCCGATGCGTCTGCAGCCGCTTGCCCGGCTTTTGATTTACGCAGTTCAGCCAGAGCAGCCTCTGGATACGTTAAAGCCAAAGAGCCTAACAAAGTCATTCGAGTTAAAAACTCGCGTCGACTTATATCTGCGTTATTTTTCATGCTAACTTTCCCAACAATAAAAAGCGATGTAATCAAACACGAAGGTGATGATTATTTCATAACTAAACTGATAATTCATTCCAGAACGATTTTAATCGTTTTGCTGAAACAGGAAATCTTGTTTTAAGTTCCTGGGCGAATAATGAAACACGATATTCTTCCAACATCCAGCGGTAATGCTTAAGCTGCTCTGATTCAATGTGCTGCTTCAGCAAAGACTCTTGCCGTTTTATGTACTCATCCCACAGTTTAGAAAATTCCAGCCTGGACTGGCGATCACGTACTGCGTTGGTTTTTGATTTGTCAAAACGTTTAGTTATCGCTGTTAGATAGCGGGGATATTGCTGCAACCATTCACGCTCGATTGATGTGATGAAATTTTTTGGAAATAAATGATTAAGCTGCCCCTGAATATCTGATACGGTATCCAGCTGCGACAGTGCCGGGTTCTTGGTTAATTTCTTAATCGCTCGATATCCATCCAGAATGTCTGTTAATAAGACACTCCATTGTTTCGCTTTTTCGTGTGACTCACCTCTACCCTTTTCCAGTTTTACATTAAATTCATCTTCTGACTGGATGCCCTCATACAAGAAAACATCGTCGATTGTTCTGTTGATAATATCGAGTTTTAAATCATCACAATGGCCAAAGTCGGTGTACTTTAAACACAGGTGTTGAATATCAGGGATGGATTTCTTTAAATTCTTAACCTGTTCAGGCAAAGCATTAATAATCAGCTGCCTTAATGCCTGAAACGTTTCAGCCGTGGCGACCCGCTTACTCTCTAACACTCTAAGATTAACCTGTTTCCCCTGTTTGACTAATGCCGGGTAAGCTATGATTTTAACGCCCTGTAGATTGATCTCTACTGTCTCAGGCATATTATCAAGAATGTCTGGCCCGACATCATCCTGATTATAAGTGTCACCTCGTTCTGCTGCTCCGCCATCAGAAGACCTGGTGTCAACGACTGAAGTATCGTCGACTAATCCTGCTAAACTATTTTTTATTGATTGCAGATCACGCCCCTCTTCAAGTGTACAACCATCTATATCGATCACCCTGAAATTCATCAACAGATGCTGGCTTATATTTTTTACATTCCATGCGTCATAAGGAATCTGTACGCCTGTCATTTTTTTAAGGTGATCAGCAATAGCTGTACATAAAGCGACATCCGAAGGTTCCAAGGCCTGCAAACAGGCTTCTGCAAAATTAGGCACTGGTACAAAATTCTTTCTTAGCTGTTTTGGCAGAGACTTGATAACCGCAACCACTTTCTCCAGCAACAGGCCAGGAATGAGCCATTCGCAGCGTTGTTGATTTATTGCGTTAACACCAGCGACAGGTGTTACCAGGGTAATACCATCACAGTGGTTACGCGGATCAAAATGATATTCAATAGGGAATCGTGAACCATTCATCTCAAGAAAATCAGGAAACAGATCATCAGATACCAGAGCGGCATCCTCTCGCATTAAATCTTCAGTGGTTAACAACAGTGCTTTTGCTTCGTCAGGATGATGTCGCAACCATTTATCTAATTGTGCTCCGCTCCATATATCGTCAGGTAAATGCTTCTGGTAAAAATCATATAAAACATTCTCATCGACGATGATGTCACGCCGGCGTGACTTGGCCTCCAGCGCTTCCAGCTCTTCAAGTAGATATCGGTTATTAAGAAAAAATTCTGCCTTGCTTTCAAAATCACCGGCTATCAGCGCGCAGCGAATAAATATCTCTTTCGCCTCGACAGGACTTATCCTTCCATAACTTACTTTTTTATCTGCGTTAACAATCAAACCGTACAGCGTCGATTGCTCATGCGCTACAACCTGTGAACGGTTTTTCTCCCAATGGGGATTACTGTAGTGATACTTGAGCAGATGTTTTGCCTTTTCTTCTACCCAGGCAATATCTATTTTAGCATTGGTACGCGCATACACCCGCGACGTCTCTACTATCTCAGCCGCCATAATCCATTGTGGTGGCGATTTAAATAATTTCGATCCGGGAAAGACATTAAATTTTTTATTACGCGCGCCTAAATATTCTTTGTCTTCATTTTTAAAACCAATATTCGCTAACAGCCCTGCCAATAAAGCACGATGAACCTGCTCATATGAAGCAGCGGTGGTATTTAATGTTAACTTCAAATTCGACAACATCCGTTTGATCTGATTAAACGTATCAATCCACTCTCGCATCCGCATCCACGCTATGAAGTTTTTCTTACACCACTTTCGTAACTGATTCGCTGATAGATCTTTCTTTTCAGCATGGTAGGCATTCCACAGATTAATATAAAAAACAAAATCCGAGAGTTTATCGGTGAAGACAGCATGTTTTTCATCAGCGGCCTGTTGCTTATCCAGCGGTCGCTCGCGTGGATCCTGCGTGGCAAGTGCCGAGACAATGATTAATACCTCGCTTAAAGCGTTCTCATTCTTGGCCTGCAGTAACATACGCGAAAGCTTTGGATCGATGGGGAAATGACCAAGATGTTTTCCTATCTTTGTGATCTTATTGTATGCATCAATAGCACCCAGCTCAAACAGTAACTTGTAACCATCATTAACCAGTCGGCTTTCAGGCGGTTCAACAAAAGGGAAGTCGTCAATGTGCCCGAGCCTTAAATTCTCCATCTGTAAAATGACAGCAGCCAGGTTGGTACGCTGAATTTCTGGCTCGGTAAATTCCGTGCGCTGGTTAAAATCATCCTCATCGTACAAACGGATACAAACACCGGCAGATACTCGACCGCAACGCCCCTTGCGTTGATTGGCTGACGCCTGTGAAATCTTTTCGATCGGCAATCGCTGAATTTTGCTTCGCCAGGAATAGCGTGAGATCCTGGCGACACCAGAATCAATCACATATTTGATACCAGGCACGGTTAAGGAGGTTTCCGCCACATTAGTCGCCAGTACAATCCGGCGTTTATTCGATGGATGAAAAATTCGGTTCTGTTCAGCGTTGGATAAGCGCGCAAGCAATGGCAGCACTTCGGTATTATCCAACGACCGGTTACCCACCTCTTTTGATAACGCATCTGCGGTTTCACGGATATCTCTTTCACCACTCAAAAAAACAAGAATATCACCTCGATCTATCTTTGAAAGCTCGTCAATCGCGTCAATGACGCCCTGCTGCAGATCTTTCTTATTTTCACTTTCAGCGCTCTGGTAGGGACGGTATCGCACCTCCACTGGATACGTTCGACCAGATACATTTATAACCGGTGCATTATTAAAGTGCTTTGAAAATCGATCGGGGTCTATAGTGGCAGAGGTAATGATTATTTTTAGATCTTTACGTTTTTCGATCAATCGTCTTAAATAACCCAGCAAAAAATCGATATTTAGACTTCGCTCATGTGCCTCATCGATAATAATGGTGTCATATTGATTGAGGAAGGGATCATGATTACATTCTGCAAGCAATATGCCGTCCGTCATCAATTTGATATAACTATTGTCATTCGATTTATCTGAAAATCGAACCTTATAGCCAACCTCGTTTCCCAGTTCAGTATTAAGCTCTTCTGCAATACGCTGCGAGACAGCGCGCGCAGCGAGACGACGCGGTTGCGTATGACCTATCTTGCCTCTGATTCCCAGGCCGATATCCAGACATATCTTAGGTAGTTGCGTGGTCTTACCCGAACCGGTTTCACCACATAGAATCGTCACCTGATTTTCCAGCACTGTTTTTTTAATGAGCTCACTTTTTTGCGCTATCGGCAAATCATCAGGATAGGTGATTACAGGCAGATTTTGTCTACGTAATTCCGCCATAGCAATCGACTGATCGATCTCTTTTATTAACTGAGCGATCGTTTCTTTGTGGGCGGAGTGATGATTTTTAGCATCGACTGGTTTCGTTTGCTTGATCTTTTGCAGGCGCCGCCGGAAACTAAACACGTCACTTAACATGCATTTTTTCAGTCGGTTATTAAATGATTGTATATCCAAGAAAAGCAACACTGAAGAAAATAAAAGGCTGATTATATCAGGCCATTAAAAGTTATCTTTATATTCTCATCTAGGCATTTAAATTGAAGAAAAAGTCTATAATAGGTTAACTTAAATTCACACCGCATCAGATTGGGATAGGAAGTAATATGGCTAAAATTCTCGTTGTCGACGACTCACCGACAATGCAAATTGGGACAACCAGGATATTAGTATCTGCAGGTCATGACGTTATCCAGGCGGCGAGCGGTACAGAAGGCATAGAAAAAGCGTCCAGCGAAAACCCAGACATTATTCTTATGGACGTGGTAATGCCCGATATAAGTGGGTTTCAGGCAACTCGAACTATTACGTCTAACCCTGATACCCAGCATATCCCTATCATCATATTAAGTACCAAGGAACAGGAAACAGATAAAGTCTGGGCCAAACGACAGGGCGCAAGCGACTATGTTGTTAAGCCACCCGAACCGAAAGAGTTGCTATCCAAGATAGACGCTCTTCTTAACGGCTAGTTCTGGATATACGAAATAAAAAAGGCAACAAGGAATATAAACATTAACAAAATTTAGTTATCGCAGTCACCTTAACTCTCAGACGGATATTCTGCATAAACCGGTAGATCATCGATACAGGACCACTCAACACGTGAATCCCAGAAAATTCGTCCCTGCGGTGAAACCGGTGGTGGCGTGTCCAGCGAACCCGCCGGAATCAACACCGCATCCAGCTCGGGCACTACTCGTGGCATCGGAGCACCACATTTTTGACAAAAACAATTATAAAACCTCTCAGCTTCAGGTACTTTATAACGCGCTAATAATTCTTCACCCTGAAGCCAGGTAATGCTCGTCTGTGGCGTTATCACCAGGTTACTCGCATGCCCTGTGCCCGTCGCCTTGCGACAACGCTCGCAGTGGCAGTGATAAAAACGCTTAGTTTCTCCCGTTACTTCATACCGCACAGAACCGCATAAACAACTGCCCTTAACTGTTATTTGTGGCATAGTATTTCCTGTTTTTTAACGATGATATGTAAAACGAGTCTACATGATTTGGAAATAACACCAATAGACAAAAATACTATACTATTTATTGCTTAAATATCTTTTTAATTTATCGGACCACAAACCATTTAAAACACCAGTATATGCTGCCTAATATTAATAAATATTTTTCCTTATTTAAATATACGGCATTCACTTTATTATTTATAACACCAATACTCTCATTCGCTAATGAATACACCGTTGAAGAAATAATCCTTCTTGAAAAAGAACTAACCAAGTTAAGATCAGAAATTCTGATCGCACAAAACACAACAACTAATAGTTATAGAAGACAAAACCCCTCTCTTTATCACTTAAAGAAAAAATCATGGGGACAAAGCTTGCAGTCAATATCTACAGCCAACTCTATCGCCACAACTGAATACAAAAATTACACTAATATCCTATTTGGCATTTCTCTACAGGGGCTAAATAAAAAAAAAGAAGCAATCGATTACTACAATAAGGTACCTAACACCTCGAGTTACTATGCTAATGCAAAAATTAATATTGCATTACTGTATATGCACGATGGGTCAATTAACGAATCATTTAATATAATCAATAGACTACTAACTGACCCCTTAATTATTTTAGGTGGTGAAGAAAAAAATAAAATATTACTTACCCTTGGTTACCTTTATTATAAAGAAAAGAAATACACCGAATCTAGAAATGTATTTAGAAATATTGAGGTCAGTTCAATACACTCCAATAGAGCTTTAATAGGTATTGCTCTTGATGCGTTACATCTCAAGGACTACAGCTCATCACAACATGTTTTATCGCTATTAAATAATAAAACTAACTACGACCTGCCAGCAGACGAATCATATCTTCTTAAGGCCTTCACTTATCAATCACAAAAAAAATATACTGACTCGACAATAGCCTATAACAATGCCATTTCACACTATGACAAAAGAATAAAAAACATCAACTATCTTCTCCATAAAAGTAAATCTCTAGCTATTGATCAAGTTTTAGATAATCACATATTTATTGTATCCAGTAATAAGATAGATTTATCAGAGGAAATCGCAGAGGTATTTTTTAATAACTACATATTACTAAAACAACTGATTCAAACCATACAGAAATATGGAGGCACAGATACTGACATGCACACACGTGCTACGTCTTTATACGCCAGTTACAATAGCATCATAAATAAATTACTTATAAAAGCATTATCTAAAAGAAAAGAAATATTATCAGATTATCTACGCCAGTCGAAATATGGACTGATAATATCAAATGATAAATCATCATCTTCAGAGAAAGACTCAGGTGGTTAAGCTTTTCAAACTCTTTAAGTTTTTTGACACATCGCATATCTTGTTGAAAACCTGGATTCCTGATTAAACGAGTAACCAATCTTACTAAGAAGGGTTAAACTCTCTATAATTCGCACAGCATTTTTGCTGCAGTACAATTCACTAAGGTTTTATCATGATATTTTCGTCTTTAGATCTAGCACCCGAAATTCAGCAGGCCCTCGATGCCTGTGGTTACAGTGAAATGACAGCTATACAAGAACAGGCGATTATTCCTGCACGACGCGGCAAAGACATACTGGCCAACGCGCAGACAGGCACGGGGAAAACCGCCGCCTTTGCGATACCGGTTCTTCAGCAGATGTTCGATCGACCACAGCCGACATTAGCGAAAAACCCGCGCGCACTCATCCTCACACCAACCCGCGAACTGGCAGAGCAGCTGGAAGAAACCATCAGGCAGTATGCTCAATTTATGCCACTAACCGTCACTGCGCTGTACGGTGGCGTTAAGATAAGCGCGCAGGAGAAAAAACTCCGAGCCGGTATCGACATCGTTATAGCCACCCCCGGTCGCATGCTGGAACACATGGAGCAAGGCAACGTAAAACTCAACGGTGTGGAGTTTGTCGTGCTTGATGAAGCCGACCGTATGCTGGACATGGGCTTTATCGCCGATGTTCAGGCACTGCTAGATAAAACCCCGAAAAAACGTCAAACCCTGTTGTTCTCCGCCACCATATCGCAACCGGTCAAAGAACTGGCTAATAAGCTATTAAAAAATCACCAGCTGGTTAGCGTCGCCAAACAAAATGCTATCGCCGATACCGTAGACCACGTGGTCTATCCAGTGGCAGAACACCAGAAGGCAGAATTGTTTGTCGAGTTAATCGAACAGCACAACTGGTTTAAGGTACTGGTCTTTACCAGCACCAAAGCACAGGCTGATGCGCTGATGCTCAAACTTAAACCGGCACACATTAAAGCCGCACTCTGCCATGGCGATAAAAGCCAGGGATCACGTCGCCGCGCCATCGCCGATTTCAAAGCCGATAAAATACAGGTGTTAGTTGCAACTGAAGTAGCCGCTCGTGGATTAGACATTCAAGGATTGGACCACGTCGTTAACTTCAATCTGCCCTATCTGGCAGAAGACTACGTGCACCGTATCGGCCGTACCGGTCGCGCCGGCAGTAAAGGCCAGGCAATATCATTTGTAAGCAGAGAAGAAGAACGCACACTAGATAATATCGAACGACTGATCGGCGAACGCATTAAACGCATAAAAGTGCCAGGCTACAATGTGGGCAGTCGTGAAACGATATTAAATAAACTGGCGGAGAAGAGCCGGCCAGCAAAGTCTAACAAAGCCAGCCAAACTAGAATTGGCCGTAACAAAGTCAGCACTGGCAAAGTTGTCAGGAAGAAAAAAGCTAAATAAAAAGGCAAGCAGGGATTAATTGTCAAACCCTGCTTGCCTATTTTATTCAATCATTAAGCTGCAACAGGTGCACTCAAAATAGCATTCAACATTTCTAGAATATTTGTCCAGCCACCTTCATGATCTGCACGCGCTTCTTCATCAATAAACCGCACATGCGTTAGTTCTACATTCGTAGTATTACTGTCAACTTCATTAAAATTAATCGTCACTTTACTATCGTCTGTTGAATAAGGTGATAGCCACGAAAACACCAACTTGTTTGGCCGCTTTATCTCCAGGTACTTCCCAGTATGTGGAATTTTATTTTCACCTACATGCATTACGATTGTAAAACTTCCACCTTGCTGCGGCTCATTCTCCACCTCAGGACTCGGCATACCGGGCATCGGTAAAATAAATTGCGCTAGCATGATCGGGTCTAACCATGCATCAAATATTTTTTCTATAGGTGCGTTTATCGTTTTTCTTATACTCAAGGTTAGGTCGCTCATTACTCATCTCCTGTATTCATTAATTCTTCAAGTTTATCCAGCCGTAATGCCCAGATTGATTTAAGTTCACTGAACCAGTCATCAACCGCTGCAACCTGTTTCAGATCCACTTCGATCCAATGGGTTCTGCCAATTGTTTTTCGACTAACAAGACCGGCTTTCTCCAACACTTTTATATGCTTTGAAATGGCGTTTAAAGACATGTCATAAACATTCGCCAAATCCGTAACACGACTTGGCCCCTGCTGACAAAGTTGCGTCAATAAAGCACGACGAGTCGAATCGCTTAGCGCTTTTAGTACTGCCGAAAGAATTTTGTCTTTTTTATATTCAACCATATGGTTTATTATAATCGGATAAAAATAATAGTCAACTAAAAGGTTGAGTAAATATATAAAGATATCAGATAGGGAAGTCTGGAATCTGCAATTTGTACTCTACCTTCACTAGTAATGCAGTAACATAGCGACATAACAAGAGATAAACACAAAACGTCTGCATGCGAGCAATAAAAAATATCATCCCGATTTTGATCCTGTTGGCACTATCGATCTACGGTTATCAGAAATATTCCCAATTACCACAGGCCATTCTCAATGGGATTATTTTTTTACCTATAATGCTGGCACTGCTAGTTCTTAGTTTAAGTATTCATTTTAATCGCAGCCCAGTATTTTTTTACCTGGTACTGGTGGTTATTGCCAATATTGTTCTTGGACTGGAGCTGGCACAAACACATCTAAGTTATGCGCTACTTTCTAGTCTGTTACCACTTCTGTTGCTGGTATTAACAGTTTTACCGGACCGTGGAATTATAAGTATCAGGGCAATCCCTGCTTACACGATAATCGGCTTGAGCATAACGTTTTCAATAGTAGCCACGACCACCTCACCTGAATGGATAACTTATATCTTTTTGAGCGACTGGTTACCCGCTCGTTATTTTGACTGGACGGCGCAGTCACAGACCACACTATTTATATCCATCACTGCATTCATAGTGATGCTGGTGCTGTACTTTCTTCGCCCATCGCCCCACATGTCTACGGGCTTGGGGGTTCTGATCATGATGATTGCCCAGCTTCATTTTGGAGGGGCTAACCATAGCCTCAATGTGTTTAGCAGTGTTGCTCTGCTGATGTGCCTGTACGCCGTGCTGCAAGAATCATGGCGCATGGCTTATCTGGATGAACTGACAGAATTACCCGCAAGACGTGCTCTACGTGAAAAGTTTCAAAAGATGAGCGGTACCTATACCGTTGCTATGGTAGATGTTGATCATTTCAAAAAATTTAACGACACCTATGGGCATGATACTGGCGATGCCGTACTGCGCATGATTGCGACCAGGCTGAGTAAAGTCACGGGCGGCGGCTCCCCCTACCGCTATGGGGGTGAAGAATTTTCCGTCGTATTCGCTGGTAAAAACAGTGAAGAGGCCAAACCGCATTTAGAAACATTGCGTGAAACAATAGCAAACACACCGTTTATCATAAACCGTGCAAGCAGAAGAAAAAACGACAAAAGAAGTAAACGCAATAAAAATAAATCAGTAACCGTTACCGTCTCTATCGGTGTTGCAGATTCAAATAATAACGTTTCAACAACCTGGGATGTATTAAAACTTTCAGACAAGGCACTGTATCGAGCTAAGGCTAAGGGGCGTAATCGTGTGTGTGGCTGATGTTACTACAAACAATATTCACCCCATACTGATCAATACTTAATCCCTCTACCCTCCTTAATTTAAAAGAAAAATAATGGAAAATACAGATATAAACATTGCTAGCGATTATCCAAATGAGGCCAGGTTACTTACAGTAATACTGCTTGTGACCATTGTTTTGTTCGTAGTGGGTATGGTGGCGCCCATTATCACGCTAAAAAAATTTGTACTAATTGAAAATACGTTCTCAATTTTGAGTGGCACCTTAGAACTGCTTAAAGAGGGTAAGCTGTTTCTCTTTTTCGTGATTACTGGCTTCAGTATTCTACTGCCATTGCTAAAGATAGCCATCCTGTTTCGGTTGGTAAGCACCAGAGCGAGTAAAACGCCCTCGCTGAAGAAATACCTGCATTGGATGCACTTGTTTGGTAAATGGTCAATGTTAGATGTCTTTGTAGTCGCCGTGCTCGTGGTCACGGTAAAACTTGGTTTCATTGCCAGTGTGGAGATGCGATATGGATTATATGCGTTTACCGCTGCCGTAGTTTTAACGATGTATGTAACATCCAGGGTAGTGAGTTTAACGAGTTGTACAAAGGATTGACGTTAATCGATGCTAACTATCACCACGGGATATAATTTCAACCAATTTTGTTTGCGACTTCCGGCTAGGTTATAGTTAATACAACCGTACATTTTTTATTACCCCAGGATGAGTGGCATTTCATTGACGTTTTTATTCATGACAAAATCCATGACAGATTTTTTCTGTAACGTGAAGGTGCTTTTCCTGGTATCTCTGCTCTTTTCCGCCAGCGCGCAGGCCGATACCTCATGGGCAACACAGTCATCACGTGACCTCGCGCAGTTACTAAAAAGTAACCCAGAACGCATACAGGAATTTAATGAGCCCGCCGTCGTGGCCTTTTATCGAGAAGCTAAATATAAACCCCTGTGGTCGAATGAAGAGGGTCGGCTAAATCGCGCTTATGATTTATTGTATGTCATCATCCACGCCGAGGATGAAGGGCTTGTGCCTTCTGATTACTATCTTACAGAAATCAAGAAATACTGGGATACAAACGTACCGAGGGAATCGTCGCATCTCGACCTGTTATTAACAGCAGCCCTCTTTCGTTACAGCAATCATGTCTACTCGGGCAGGTCCAACCCGCGCGAGCTGGATGCCGACTGGCATATTCACAACAAACCTCTGGAGATGCAAAAACTGTTTGCAGATGTCGCCAGAAAAAAATCCATCACACAATTACTAAAAGAACTTCCTCCCCAGCATCCCGGTTACCAGTTATTAAAAAAAGAATTGCGACGCTTTCGTGAGCTTGAACAACAGGGTGGATGGCAACGGTTTGGATCAGCGCCGACTCTCGAGACCGGTATGCAGCATGCGCAGGTAGTGCCGTTAAGGCAGCGGCTGGAATTTACCGGTGATCTGGTCGAGGGCCCTTTGCGTGACATAGATATTTTTGATCATGAACTGGCAGAGGCGGTTAGACGTTACCAGCTGAGGCATGGGCTTGAGGCAGACGGTCGTATTGGGCCGCAAACGCGCAGGACACTGAATATTTCTGCGGCGAAAAGAATCCAGCAGATTCGCCTAAACATGGAGCGCTGGCGCTGGATGCCGCGCAAGCTGGGCAAACGATACCTGATGGTCAATATGACCGGGTTTGAGCTTTACATCATGCAGAATGGTTCAGCCGTGCTGGCCATGCCCGTCATCATTGGGAAGGCATACCGGTCTACACCCAGTTTTTCAGGTCTGATCAGTACCATGGAATACAACCCCTACTGGACGATTCCTGCAAATATGGCGGTGGAGGATTTTATCCCGCGACTGATTAATGATGCTTCCTTTTTAGAAAAAAAATCAATCAAGCTGTACCGGGGCTGGGGGGAGAATGCGCGGGAGGTTGACCCGCAAACGGTGAACTGGAACCAACTGGACAAAGAGCATTTTCCTTATTGGTTGCGCCAGGACCCGGGACCTAAAAATGCCCTGGGCAGGGTCAAATTTCTTTTTTCTAATCCGTATGAAATTTATCTGCATGGTACACCGGACAAACATCTGTTTGATCGGGTCGTTCGCACCTTCAGTTCGGGGTGCATCAGGGTAAAAGATCCGGTTCGACTGGCGGCCTATCTGTTAAACGATGGCAGTCAGCAGATGGAAGAAGAAGTACTGACAAACATCCATCTGGGCACCAACCAGAGCATGACCCTACCTGTTGCCGTACCGATTTATCTTGTTTACTGGACTGCCTGGGTAGGCCAGGATGGCAAGGTCAACTTCAGGCGTGATATCTATGGCCGCGACAGGCAGTTGAGTCGCGTATTCGATAATTAGTCGATAAAATTTGGATTAACTGGATCGCTTTTGTCGAAACACCGGATAAAACCTTTAAAATCGTAAGAAATGCCCTATATTATGGTTATCCGTCTGGAGAATAGTCGTCATTATGCCTAACAAACCTGAACAGAATAAAAATATCGAGCTTTCCCGTAGAGGTTTCCTGGCGTCCATTACCGGCGTAGCAATTACCCTGACCGCTCCTGGCGTAATAGCCTCTACTACACCTGTCGGTGGCGATGACCGTGAACTGTCTTTCTACAACACGCATACCGGTGAAAAGCTTTCCGCCACCTTTTGGTCAGACGGAAAATACCTTGATGATGGTGTCGAGGAAATCAGCTGGTTACTCAGGGATCATCGTGCCGGTGTCGCCAGCCCCATGGACCCTAAATTACTCGACCTGTTACACCAGCTACAGACAAAAGTTGAACATCAGGGTGAGTTTCATGTGATTTCGGGTTACCGTTCACCAGCAACCAATGAGATGTTAACCAGGAGCAGCTCAGGTGTAGCCAAACGTAGCTATCACATGCTCGGCAAGGCTATTGATGTACGCATGCCAGGTTTTGATTCCAGCCAGTTACAGAAGGCCGCGATTTCGCTGAAAGGTGGCGGGGTTGGTTATTATGCCCGTTCTAATTTTATTCATCTGGATGTAGGTCGGGTTCGCCACTGGTAATCTGGTCCTGGCGAGTTAAATCATTTTTACGAGCGACTCGTACTGCCTGACATATTGCCTGCATCAATCACGTACCAGTTTTACAAAAATCAGCTCGCTGACACCATCGATCTCTAAAATACCCATACCGGTAAACCGAAGAAAAACCGGGAACCCGAATTTGGCTTACTTTCTACCCGTATTTTACTACCGTGCATGGTCACAATATGTTGCGCGATCGATAACCCAAGGCCGGCATGGTGACTACTTCTTTCCATATTATCGACGCGGTAAAAACGGTCAAAGATATTTTTTAATTCCGAGTCAGGAATGCCGCAGCCACTATCCTGTACCTCGATTTCAACTTCTGCACCTTCATATCTGAGCGCCACAATAATTTCACCGCCGGCGGGCGTATGCCGCAAAGCATTGCCGATCAGATTTTCCAGAACACGTTCTACCAAACCAATATCAGCATTCACAAAAGGCAGCGCTTCCTGCGCTTTCATAACCAGCTTAATATTATCAGTTTCAGCGATTAGGCTAAATTTCTGGATAACATCCTGCACCAGTTCAGCAGCTGCGAAGGCTTCGCAGTGAAGCTGTGTCTCTCTGGCATCCAGTTTGGCCAGTTCGAATAATTCCTCGACCAGCTTTGTTAAGCGCTGACTGTGTTTGAGTGCAATATCCAGATATTCAGTTCTGGTCTCAGCATCGAAATCCTGAGACTTTAATTTCAGTGTTTCTATGTATCCGTGCAAGGCCGCCAGCGGGGTACGTAAATCGTGTGAAACATTGGCAACCAGTTCCCGGCGCAATCCATCCTGTTTTTTTAAATCATCCAGCTGATCGCGAATGCGCTCTGCCATACTATTATAATGGCGACCCAGGGTATCTATTTCATCACCATTGCCGCCATCACCTTCCGGATACAAATCGTGTTCGGTAAAATGGCTTTCGCTAAATCTGTGCATTAACCGCGTTAATGTCTGCAAGCGACGTGTGAGCACTAAAAATAATAACAGACCCACCATAAACCCTATCACCAGGCTCACAAACACAGCCGCGCCCGACAGTTGGAGTAAAAAACTTTCTTCAAACAATCGTTCTATGCGTTCATATTCCTCACCGCGCAAGACAACATAGAGATAACGCATCGAACCATCACTCGTGCTGATGGGTGCCACTGAAAATATTTTGTTGCGCTCAAAACTACGTGGATCGTCGCCCAACAGGGGTAATGCTTTGCCTTCTGTAAAATCCATCACCGCCTGCATATCAACTTTTTTACGTTTTACCTGTCCCGGGTCTGCGGAGTAAGAAAGAATATTGCCCTCTGGATCAAGCAGATAAATTTCGATACTCGGATTCACCATCATGTAATGGCTAAAGGTTTCTTTCAGCGCAGCCTGATTAAGCACACCATCACTGACAAGCTCTCGTTCTGTTACCAGGTTACTGGCCAGGTCTCGATTAAGATTTTGCAAAAATTCCTGTTGGTAATGACGTGTCAGGTAAGTGCTTAACACACTGTAAAGCAATCCTATGCCCAGTAATAAAACCGTCAGCACCAGTGCAAGTTTGGTAAATAAAGTTTTAGGCATCATGATTCACAAAACCTGTAACCGACGCCCCATACGGTAAGAATATAAATCGGTTTAGCAGGATCTTTCTCTATTTTGGCACGCAATCTGTTGATGTGTGAGTTGACGGTGTGCTCATAACCTTCGTACTGATATCCCCACACCTGTTCCAATAATTGCATACGTGTGTAAACCAGGCCGGGATTAGTCGCGAAATGCAGTAACAGATCGAATTCTTTGGCGGTTAACTCAATCTCTCTGGCATCGATAGCAACCTGACGTTTGGCTGTATCTATGCTGAAATTAGCGAAACTAATCGTTGTCGTTTGCGTTACATCTTCAGTTTTTAACGCTTTCGTGCGCCGGAACTGCGCTTTAATCCGCGCCATTAACTCAGGGATGCTGAACGGCTTGGTAATGTAGTCATCCGCTCCCAGCTCAAGACCAAGCACACGGTCGAGTTCAGAGGATTTCGACGTCAGCATTAATATCGGCACATAGCCGGCAGTGGTTCTTATCTGTCGACAAACTTCCAGGCCGTCTACTTCCGGCAGCATCAGATCAAGAATGACCAGCTGATAATCTTTCTGCTTAAACATCTCCAGCGCCTGCCTGCCATCGCAAGCAATGTCAGATTCGCAGTCGATGTCTTTTGCATGCAACTGAATCAGGCTGGCAATGTCAGCATTGTCCTCAACAATTAATAATTTATGTGTCATTACGATGTTTCATTAGGTGCCACGAAATTTTAACCAGATCCGCTGCATTATAAATGGATAATAACAGTATCGATAAAAAAAGGAGGGTTCACCAGCATACTGCAAAGCAGCTGGAAAATCCTCCCCCTTAAAGTATAAATAAAAACAACCGTTTAGTCGTCGTCTTTACCCACCGTGATGACAACTTTAGCAACCGGATTCATCCAGCTGTGAACTGCGCCATCGAGATCGCTTGATGGACCACCAACAATACCACGATGAATATGTACGCTCTTATTATGATCAGCACCCGTTACGCCGCTCGCACCTGAGCCTGAATTACCACCCGGATCGGCTGGAATACCCGGTGTACCCGGTGCACCGCCACCATTGATGATCTCATCATTCGCTTCCGTACCTGCGTCATAACCATTGAGGTAATACGTATGGCTGCCACCTTTTTTAGGAATCTTCAATGCATCCAGACCGACAAAACCATCGTTGGTTGGCAGCAACATGGCAGTGATGGATAAATAACGATTACCTTTATTTATTTCCATAGTCGCAGTGGCAGAAGCGCCAGGAGCCAACAGACCGCCCGCAGGATTTGCAACATTGTTAGCACCTACAGAAGCCAGATCCGTAACTAAACCGGAAATATCTCCACCTTCAGCCATGGCCTGCAAACTGGCAGACGCCGCTGAACCAACCTGAAATACATGCGTATCTTTATTGTGTGCTGAAACCAGTAACGGTGTGTAATAAAGCGCATTACTCAGGTTAGTGATCTCTACCGTCACGTTCTTACCGGCCATGGCCATCGATGAACTCAAACTACCCGCAACCAGCAGACCTGTTATTAATTTTTTCATTTTTTTGCTCTCCTCGCAATTTGTAAATAGAAACAACTACCGGCGTAGTTTCATTGCTTGAGATCACATGCTGGTCACCGATTTATCACAAATTCATCACGATTAAATGCAGCTAAACTTAAATCCTCTCCGGCGCGTTTAATTCGTCCAGTTTAATTCATCCCGTTTAGTTGATAGGCGCAGTCTCACTCCAGTTGGCTTCAGGCAGAAAGATGGCTTCATCCTCCAGTTGCTTTGCTTCGTCATGCCTGCCCATCGCCGTAAGTATTTTGCTTTTCAATAACACAGAATTGCGCGCGTCTGGTTTCAGCGCTAGTGATCGATCCACACTGAGCAGCGCCATCAAGTCGTTTTCGGTAATGTATAGAGCCAATGCCAGGTTATGGTGCCCCTTCTGATAGCTCGGATCGATACTGACTGTTTTAGTAAAATGCTCTATTGCTTGTTTATAATCGCCCATCTGCGAAAGAACGACACCCAGATCGTCATGCGCTTCTGCATTATCCGGGTTTATCTTTATCGCATTTTGTAGATCACGTTTTGCGTTAAGCCTGTCACCTATCCACAGGTAACGCACACCGCGTTTGGTCAGCGCGGTCGAATCATCCGGGTTACGTTCTATATAAACCGATAGGTCAGCGATACCTTCACTGATAAATCCATTGCGACCGTTTGCCATGCCGCGACCATACCAGGCGGCATCTATCGAACCATCAAGTTTGATCGCCATAGAGAAATCTTCGATAGCATCTTCAAACTCGTTCATCTCGAAATACAGCTCACCTCTTTGTAGATAAAGAGCCGCATTCTTGTTGTCTCTATCGATCTGTTCGGTAATTTTGTCGATCTGTCTGTCAGCTTCATCCATGCTGGTAACTTCTGCTCGTACATTGGCAGAGACTGCCAGCAGGATAAACGCGCAAACTTGTATGGTTGTCGAGATCCTCATATTTGCCTCCTGATAATTGTTATTACTTAA
>CAJXZZ010000050.1 GCA_913065105.1 uncultured Gammaproteobacteria bacterium
CCGATACCTGTCATAAAACCTGATACAACGGGGTGAGGAACCAGCTGGATGTATTTGCCCAGTTTCAGTAAACCAAAAGCAATCTGAAATAAACCGCCTAGCATAACCACGGTGAAGGCAAGCGCTGCGCCATGCGCTGGATCGTCCGGAAACATACCGGTGTACTGGATAAAAATAGCGGCCATCACCACCGTCATCGGGCCAGTGGGGCCGGAGACCTGGGCAGGTGTGCCGCCAAAGAGTGCTGCAAAGAAACCAACAAATATGGCGCCGTACATGCCTGCAATTGGACCGACGCCGGATGCTACGCCCATTGCCATTGCTAGTGGAAGAGCGACAACTGCAGCGGTTAGTCCGCCATAGATATCGCCACGTATATTGTTAAAGTGTAAACCGTTGATGTAATTCATTGGCGAATTTTAATATGTATAGCGTTATATTTCTATTAGTATGAGTGTGGTTAAGCGTGTTTTTTTAGGCAAAAACGACCCAGGTCGTGGCAATGTATTTCACGCCTTTTTCAAGGGTTACGCCACGATGTTCATGAGTCCAGAAAGGCGGGAATAAGCATAATTTACCGGCCTGTGGTTTTACTTTTACCTGCTGATAAGAAAATTCAGTTTCTCCGCCCGGGCCTTCAACATCATTTAAATACCAGACAGCAACTAACTGGCGATCGGCAAATTCGTGACTGCCGCCATCGATGTGCCAGTGATAAAATTCACCGGGGTTGGTGCGCTGTATCGCATAACCATTATCTTTAAACGCACCTTTAAAAAATGGATAAGTTTCGCGAAATTCTTTTATCGCATTGCCCAGAGAACGAAATAGTTCAGTGTCCAGATCTTTCCAGTTTTCTTTGCCACTGGTGACCAGATCGGTTGAACGTTTCATGCTTTGATCTGCGGTAAAGGTCTGGCCGATCCGACCCTGGTATTGATTTTCGGTGTCTTCTTCAAAACGACGAATCATTTCCTGACAGATATCCAGCGGCAGTGCATTTTGTTTTTCAAAGATAAAAGAATCGGGTTTTACTTCGCGGATTGTATTTTGTTGTTCAGTCATTTTATTAAGTAATGGTTGGTTTTATATCTGTTCGTCATCGCGGTGATTACATCAATGTAAGTATCGCAATGACAGAACGTTTAAATGTGGTTGTCGTTCACCAGAGTCTCGATTGTAACACTGCAATGTCCGGCATCTTGTCGATGTAAGGCAAGCATCTGCTGTGCGATGTTTTGCCAGTGGTCAACAGCTGTAGCAACGGTTTTTTCGATAATTTTTATATCTTTGCTTTCACACCATTGCTCATAAGCATCTATTAACGAAGGGAAAATATGTTTTCGCATGTTGGTTAGATTGGCAAAGTAAAAGTGGATCGATGCCTGATTATTGTTATTAATCAAGGTCGGCAGTGTGTGTAAGGTATCGGCATAATGATCGCGCACCGCACGTGCCATGATCTCTGCCTGGCTGAACGTTATGTCAGTCATCATCTGATGCCAGCCTTCGAGGTTCTCGCCGGCCTGTATCTCACCAATTTCGTGTAACACGGCTGCATCGAGTTCGTTGTCGGTCATGTCCGTTAGAGCACGCTCCAGGTCATTATCAAAATCATAACAGCGGATAGCTCTTGCCATAGCGTTTTCCGGTTTATTCCAGCGCCATTCATCGGTGCGTTCCCAGATTAAACGTTTAAATGATTCACGCCGAATATAGATGGTTTTATTGTGGCTCATCGCGGGCGGTGCGGTCAGATCACGTGCGTATTCTTTTCCGCTGATGTAGATCGTGTAGTCGTTTACGTGCTGTTTATTTTCCAGCTCAGCTAAAAAGAAATGCGGCTTGTCCTTAATGCCATACCCGCCACTGTAGATCAGTTTATCCGATAAAAGTGACTGGTTGATGCCTGGTGAATCAAAAGGTTCATAGCTTCTGTTAGCGATGCTTAGCGAAGTGTAATCATCATCTTCTACGTCTTGCCAAAGCCCTTCGCGTTCGCTTAACCAGTCGCCGATGTCGTCCGTGGAAAGTTTTTCGCTAAAGCCATGTTGATGTTCCCAGCGGTAGAATTCACGCATTTTTAATAAATACACGCACAGGGTGTAATTGCCTGCATGTCTGGCATCTGAGATATGGCAGTTTAACTGCACATTGTCGATAAGAGCTGGTATATCCATTCTGGGAACGTAGTTAATAGGTAGCGCTAACAGTATACTATTCATCGAGTTACACTGCATATGTGTTAATTGAGGAAGTCATGCAAATTCGAGTTAAAAACAAGTGGAACGATAAAGGTAAAGAGCGCACGCCAGAAGAGACCGGAAGTGTCCTGAGCTTTAACTTCTGGAAAGTGGCCAGCGCAAATGTCATGCACATGGAAAATGAGGGTTTTCAAACGGATACTCATTTTCAGCGTCTGGATGTGATTGCTGAGTTCACAGCATTTTTGGTGCATGTTGTTGATCGCGTTATTTCAGCAAATGATTATTCGGCAGAGCATCGCCAGGCACTGATTACTGGGCTGGCGTTAAATTTAGCGAAGACCATGCATGACAACCGCAGAGACGTTTCTGATGATAAGGAAACCGATTTTCGTGCTGAGTATATTTCGTTAATGAATGAACGCATGGCTGAATACAGTAACTTCACTTTTGATGAAGGTAATCAACCGGGGTTTCAGGTCCGTCGCTGTGTCGGCGAACATGTGCGCGATGTGATGGGTGAGAAGGACAATAAATGGATACCCGATCAGGTGATGGATATCGAAATACCTGATGCGATGAAAGCGTTTAAACGCGTGACGCGGGGCATACTTTAGCTGGTACAGGTTAGGATATGGCCTACACGAACGCTGGTGCCAGGGTAATGCAAGAGACTTACATGGAGTAAGCGTTACGATCTCAGGCCGAAATCGGACAATCGAGCCAGGAAGAGCGCACACTGACAAACTCACTTGATTTGTAGTGACTTACATAAAATCTGACAGATTAAAAATCTGCTATACGAGTTATTCTCGTACTCCATTACGTCAATTCGGACTGTCCAAAGCAATGTATCCTCACTTTATGCTCAAACACTGCCTGATACGCGAAACATTAGTTACCAGGTGTAATTTATGACATCTACCAATAACCACAATAATGTAATACATAGAAAGCGAAATAAAGTGCTTGGTGTACCTGAGTTAATTGCGATTGCGCTGGGTGGGATGGTCGGTGGTGGCATATTCACCATTTTAGGTATTTCGGTCTCCATGATTGGTGTATTTACACCAATAGCTATTATCCTCGGTGGCCTGATAGCGTCCATGGCAGCTTACTCATATATCAAACTGGGCGTTTATTATAAGGATGAGGGGGCAACTTATTCTTTCTATAAAAAAACCTTTCCGAACTCACCATTTGCGGCGTCTCTTATTGGCTGGTGGGTAATCTTTGGTTATATCAGTACACTTGCGCTGTATTCATATACGTTTGCATCCTATGCCATAAGCGGGTTTTCTTTTGCCGAAAGTGAATGGGTGCGCAAACTTGTTGCAGGTGTTGTCATTGCCGTTTTTATGTCCATCAATATATGGAGCGTAAAAGGTATGGGGAAAATCGAAGATATAATGGTGTATACCAAGTTGGTTATCCTGATTATTATCTCATTTATTCTACTCAATAATAGCAACACGAGTATTCCTGTTTTACTGCAAAATGATGGTGAAACTACTGTTTTGAATATCTTGATCGTCGCTTCCATTACTTTTGTTGCTTATGAAGGTTTTCAACTTGTCATCAATGCAGTGAATGAAATGGAAAACCCGGAAAGGAATATCCCGATTGCTATTTACTCGGCCATATTTCTCGCCATCCTTATTTATTTTGTCATCTCATTAGGCGCCATCCTGACTATTCCGTTCGACGATATAATAAACAATCAGGAGTATGCGCTAGCAGCGGGTGCCGATAAGATTATCGGTCACTGGGGAACAAATCTCGTTGTCGTAGGCGCACTTCTTGCTACTAGTAGTGCTATTAGTGGCACGGTGTTTGGTGCATCAAGACAATTGGCAGTGATTGCAAAAGAGGGTTATTTTCCAGCCGTTTTGGCTAAACGAGTGAATAATATCCCTGTCTATGCAATTATCACAATGGCCAGTCTGGCTTTTTGTATGGTCCTGGCAGGGTCTCTGCCCGTTATTCTTGAATTCGGTAGTGTCACTTTTTTATTAGTGTCATTATTAATGGCTTACGCAAACTACAAGATCCGGCATTTAACTAACGCTTCAGCGGCTTTATGCATACTGTCTTTGATTGGTTTATTGATGGGCACAGTATTGATTATCTACTATGAGATCAGCACTCAGATAGAACAGCTGTTTTTTATCGGTGGTCTATATACGTTATTAACACTTGCTGCCTGGTTGTATTCAAGGCGGAAAACTAAACATGAAAACATTCTCTGAAGCTAAAAACCGCATGGTGTACTAACCAGTACTAATGAATGTGATCACTCTAGCATTCAACTAGAATTTGGTGAGAGCTATCATAATAGATTTCTGATGGGACTTTTAAGAAAGCCTAAAGAAAATAAGCGTATAATTGATCGCTGGATTTCTGAACATATTTTGTAACCACGGTTATATATCACTACTTTGTCTGTTGGTGATTTTCTCGCAGAATTTTTAAAAAACACATTGAGCATTTAAATGAAATTAGAGTCAATATTTCCTTTTCTAGTCTGGTTCAGGTTAATCACAATAGATTCGCTTAAAGCTGACCTGGTTGCTGGTCTGACGGGAGCCGTTATTGTACTGCCGCAGGGGATAGCATTCGCCACGATTGCAGGGTTACCCCCTGAATATGGTTTATATACAGCAATGGTTACGCCCATCGTGGCTGCTTTATTTGGTTCATCACGTCATCTGGTATCGGGTCCTACTACAGCTATTTCCATCGTTGTTTTTTCAGCAGTCAGTCATCACGCAGAAGCAGGTACGCCGGAGTTTTTAATGCTGGCACTGACGCTCACGTTTCTTGCCGGTGTTTATCAACTCGCGTTCGGTCTTGCTCGCCTGGGAGCGTTAGTAAACTTTGTTTCTCATACAGTCGTTATTGGCTTTACCGCCGGTGCTGCAATTTTGATTGCAACCAGTCAAATGAAACATATCACAGCTCTGGATATGCCTAAGGGAGAGTCTTTTCTGAACATCTGGTTAGATCTGTTCAATGGTATAAACGATATTAATATATTTGTTATGTTGATAGCGGTAGCAACACTCTTAGTTGCCATAACGTCTAAAAAGCTAATGCCAAAATCACCTTATCTATTGGTCGGTATGGTTGTTGGCAGTGTGCTCGCTATTTTTCTAAAAGATTATACTGATGGTATTAAGCTAGTCGGCGAAATACCTGCGCAGCTGCCACCATTATCAACCCCAGAGTTTTCTTTGCAGACCATAAGAATGCTTGCACCAGAAGCATTCGCTGTTGCGCTTTTGGGTTTGATAGAAGCCGTATCGATCAGTCGCGCAGTAGCAACAAAATCAAATCAGAGGATTGATGCCAATCAAGAATTCATTGGCCAGGGACTCTCCAATATATTTGGTAGCTTCTTCTCGAGTTATGCGGGGTCCGGGTCTTTTACACGTTCGGGCATCAATTATGCGGCGGGTGCTCAAACACCGCTTTCAGCTATTTTTGCCGCCATTATATTAATGCTTATCGTTCTACTGATAGCGCCGCTTACTGCTTATCTTCCCATCGCAGCGATGGGCGGGGTTATCCTGCTTGTTGCTTATAACCTGATCGATTTTCATCACATCAAACAAACGTTAACTTTTAGCAAGTCAGAGACGTCAATTTTACTGACAACGTTTTTTGCCACATTGTTTCTTGAGCTGGAGTTTGCTATTTACCTCGGTGTTCTTTTGTCACTTGTTTTGTTTTTGGCAAAAACATCAACACCACACATTCCAACTTTATCCATCGACGTTTCTGCCAAAGATCAGCAAAGGAAATTAATCAACATACAGCAAAAACCACTCAAGCAATGTCCGCAATTGAAGATTATCAGAATTGATATGTCTATCTACTTTGGTTCAATCAATCACATTCAAAAACGAATCTCAAAAATTGCGGACAACGAAAGGATCTATAACATTCTAATAGTGGCATCGGGCATCAACTTTATTGATCTGGCTGGTGCTGAAGCGTTGGTTTCTGAAAATAATCGTTTGAAGAAGAATAACGGTGGTTTATATTTTGTGGGCTTAAAATCCTCTGTATATGAGTTTGCAGCAAGATCATGTTTTATTAAAAAAATTGGCAACGATCATTTTTTTGATACTAAAGGGCAGGCAATTAATAAAATTTATGGTCGTTTAGATAAATCTGTCTGTTTAACATGTCAGTCACTTATCTTTAGAGAATGCCAATAGTTGTATACGTTTAGCTGAGGGTTCACTTCTTTTAGCAAACAGGTCTTACTTTTTTATGATAATTTATAAATAATTTTTTTCGAAAACGACTAACTGGAAGATAAACATGCTCACAGCTCAACCCGGCATCCTTGCAGAGGGAACAAAACTAGCCCGTTATCTGGAATTTAGCATTGACTCAGAACCTGATATTAAAGCTGCGTTACAGACGCTAGTATCAAAAAACGTTACAGATGACACTGTAATAGGCATAGGGAAGTCACTGGTTGAGATGCTGGGCAAGGACCTACCCGGTTTATCTACAATGCCTGCACAAACGGGTAGTGGTATCGACGTGCCTTCAACACCCGCAGCGCTATGGTGCTGGCTACGCGGCAATGACCGTGGTGAGATTTTTCATCGTTCACGCCAGATTGAAGACATGCTAACACCGGGTTTTGCAATCTCGAATGTAGTTGATTCATTTCAATACGATAACAATCGTGATCTCAGCGGTTATGAAGATGGCACTGAAAATCCTGAGGGCGACGAAGCCATCCAGGCGGCTATCGTACAAAATCAGGGGGCTGGATTAGATGGCAGTAGCTTTGTTGCTGTGCAGCAGTGGTTACATGACTTTGATACGTTTGACGAGATGACAACAAACCAGCAGGACGATGTGATCGGTCGCCATGTCAGTGATAATGAAGAATTTGATGAAGCCCCTGATTCAGCCCACGTTAAACGGGCCGCACAGGAAAGTTTTGAACCTGAAGCTTTTATTCTTCGTCGTTCTATGCCGTGGGCAGAAGGTATGGATGCAGGACTGGTTTTTGTGTCTTTTGGTCATTCTTTTGCGGCCTTCGAGGCCATCCTCAATCGGATGCTGGGCAAAGAAGACACGATAAGTGATGCCCTGTTTACTTTCACGCGACCAATCAGTGGTGCTTACTTCTGGTGTCCACCGGTCAAAGCTGGAAAACTGGATCTCAGTGCCATAGGTCTATAAGCGGTTCTTTAAGGCAGCACTTAATCGTTATTTACTCTGTTTTTGAAATCTTACGTTTCTTTGTGCTGTGCTTGTTGCCAGTGAGCGGCTGTACTGTATTAGGTAAATTTTCAAGTACGACTTGTGCGAAGGCATCCAGTGCCTGAGTTCCTGGGTAGCTTTTTCTGAAAACGAGCGAGACACGACGATAAGCATCTTTAAACTCCAGCTTACGCGTGGCGATGCCACTACCGGTCGCCCAGGCTCCGCGCATGGCGAGCGAGGGAACAAGGGTTGAGCCGAAACCGGCACTGACCAGTTGCAACAGGGTTTCCAGACTCGATGCACGCAAGTCTGCCATTTCACCCTGGTCTTTACGGTCCCTCACATGACAAAAATCCATGGCCTGTTTTGCCAGGCAGTGTCCTTCTGCTAACAATAGCAACTCCGTGTTATCCAGATCTTCGCGGGTAATTTCATCTTTAATATAAAATGGATGATCATACGGGTATGCCAGCCAGAAGGGTTCGTCGAATAATGGTATTACTTCCAGCTCCGGTTCTTCGACGGCTGTTGCCAGCAGGGCAGCATCGATCTCATGGTTGTGCAGCCGTTTTAGCAGGGTGTCGGTCATCTCTTCGGACAGTACCAGTTTCATCTGCGGGTATTGATTCTTTAGCGGCAATAGAATCAGTGGCATTAAATAAGGGCTCAGGGTAGGGATGGCACCGATACGCAGCGGACCGAGCAGAGGATCTTGATGAGTAAGTGCCGATTGCTTAATAGCTTCGCTTTGCTCCTGGATCAGACGTGCATGCGCAAGGATGGTTTCACCGATAGGGGTTATCTCTACTGAACGTTTTGTACGTTCGAAGATGGTCACACCCAACTCTTCTTCCAGTTTTTTAATCTGGCCACTGAGGGTCGGCTGGCTGACAAAGCAACGTTCAGCCGCTTTTCCGAAGTGCCGAGCCTCCGCCACCGCGATAATGTAGTTCAAATCTCTCAGGTTCATAGCTCACCAAAATTTCGCCGATTACGGCAATTACTAATAATAGGTTATACCTATTATATTAATACAAATAAACGATTTTACCAATGTGTAGTTTTAGACGATAGTTAACACCTGCCCGGCGTTTAAGCCGGTCTTTAACAAACCATATAAATGGCAAACACGAAGAAATTTTGGAGCAAATCATGAGTAATAAGAAAACAGTTATGACCACAACAGCTGGTTGTCCGGTAGCAGACAATCAGAACTCTATCACCGCTGGTGCACGTGGCCCAGTCCTGATGCAGGATGTGCATTTGTTTGAGAAGCTGGCGCATTTTAATCGTGAGCGAGTGCCAGAGCGTGTGGTACACGCTAAAGGCGCCGGTGCATATGGGTCGTTTAAAGTGACAGGTGATATTTCAAAATACACTCGCGCCAAACTGTTTGCAGAAGTCGGTAATGAGTGTGAACTGTTTGTGCGTTTCTCTACGGTAGCTGGTGAGCTGGGCTCGGCGGATACTGTGCGTGACCCTCGCGGTTTTGCCGTCAAGTTTTATACCGAAGAAGGTAACTGGGATCTGGTCGGTAACAATACACCGGTGTTCTTTATTAAAGATCCGAGTAAATTCCCGGACTTCATTCATTCACAAAAACGCCACCCGGTCACCGGTCTTCGCGATGGCACCATGCAATGGGATTTCTGGTCGTTAAGTCCTGAGTCGCTGCATCAGGTGACCTGGTTGTTCGGTGACCGTGGTATTCCGGCCACCTTGAGTAATATGGATGGATTTGGTAGCCATACTTTTAGCTTATGGAATAACAAGGGTGAGCGTTACTGGGTGAAATGGCACTTCAAAACGCAAGCTGGCATCAAGAACATGAGTGTCGAACAAGCCGCGAAGATCGCTGCTGAGAACCCGGATTACCATCGCCAGGAATTGTATGAAGCGATTGCGCGTGGTGACAACCCGAAGTGGACATTAAAAGTACAGATCATGCCGGAGGCTGATGCAGAAACCTATGGTATCAACCCGTTTGATCTCACCAAGGTCTGGCCGCATTCTGATTACCCGTTAATCGAAGTCGGTGAAATGACGTTGAATCGTAACCCGGTTAATCACTTTGCTGAAGTGGAGCAGGCCGCCTTTGGTCCCGGCAATTTACCACCGGGTCTTGGGGCTTCGCCAGACAAGATGTTGCAGGCGCGTTTGCAGGCTTACCCTGATGCTCACCGTTATCGCATCGGTGTGAATCATGCCGCGCTGGAGGTAAACAAACCACGCTGCCCGGTGCATACCTATCATCGTGATGGTCAGACACGCTTTGACGGCAATGGCGGTTCAGCACCAGTGTATCAGCCAAACAGCTTCGACGGTGCGGTGGATGATGCCAGTTATAGCGAACCACCACTATCTATCAACGGTGATGCAGATCGTTATGATCATCGTCTGGAAACGGATTATTACACGCAGGCGGGTAATTTATACCGCTTAATGGATGAACCTGCCAGAGCGCGTTTAATCAGTAATATCATTGCTGCTATGCAGGGAGTGCCAGGTGAAATACAGCAACGTCAAATCGAGCATTTCACAAAAGCAGACCCGTCTTATGGCGCAGGCGTAGCAGAAGGACTTGGTATGCTGGATTGATAAAGTAACGTTTTGGTTGAAAGACTAGCAAGGTGCCATCGTGGCACCTTGCATTTTAAATGCCTGTTTTTTGGCGTGTTTAGTCAAGTAATAGGCAGCTTCTGGCAAGGTAATTACTGCTGATTTAATGATAATTAACAGGCAGTAATAAAGGGGAGTGAATGATGACTAGTGATGAAATAAGAAATCAAGAATGTGAAACTTTCGAATCATCTACTGAAAAGCTAAAAAGGATACGCAGGCGTCGATGGAAAAAGCGTATACAGATACGTGCCGCTAAAATAAAAAGACAGCTTATGCTCGAAAACAACTTTCATAAAGCGATGCGTGAAATGCGTGTCACCACCGATCGTTATCGGAAGTCTTACCTAAACTGGATTTTGAATCACATGTTCAGCCAGTTCGATTATGAAACAGGCTTGCAAGCCATCAACGACAAAGCCGCTTATGAAACATGGTTGTCTGTAAACAAGCAAGGCATGAACAATAAATATTGAATTTCTGCTAGTTCTAAAGCAGACATAAAAAAACCGGTGAGGATTACTCCATCACCGGTTTTTTTTATGGATAAATTAGTCTAAAACTTATTTAGTCCAGCTGCTGAAGTTATCAGCATTTTTTTCTTTACCGTCTTCGTAACCAGCTTCATAAGCTTCGGTAACGCGTTGTTCTTCGCGTGGTGGGTTTAAAACGTAACCGCCTTCCCAACCAACGATGTATTCTGGATCAACACCGGCTTCTTCCATCTTTGTTACTGCATTGTAATAATCTTGATTCATCTTAGTATCCTCTCGGGCTTCTAGACATTGTATGTATCGTTGAAACCTCAATGGCAACAACTTCGATTCTCATTCGACCTGACTATATTTAGCACAGCCGGTTATTGGGCGCAGATTATACCTATTGTGGACCGATTTTGGAATGCGCAGTTAGTATCTCTTTAGAGGGAGTAATGCTACATGCCATGGGGATATTCGACTGATTCACAACATTTTAATACGATCGAAGCCGAAATACGCTGATTTCATAACCCGCTGTTATTTTATGGAATGAAGTGTATGTATTTTCTCTATCTAACTGATTGTATTATTATTTATTTGATATTTTCAGTATGAAGACCTTAGCTTAATTCAGGTTGAATCTATCGGTTTTATAGGTATTTGTTGGTATATGCGCCAAATGTAGCCATGATAAACTTAATCTTTTGTTCACGAGAATAAACATGACGCAAGATACACCGAACGAAGACATGAATATAAGTGATGTCGATGCCAGTTTTTCTAGCGGTATAGCCGCTTTTGAAGCAAAAAATTTCAAACAGTCATTGCAGTTTTTAGCACCGCTTGCTGAAGCGGGCGATGCCGAATCACAACACCGTTGCGCCATCATGTATCAGAATGGTTTAGGTATAGTCGCCAATGAAGCCAAAGCGGTTGAGTATATGCGCGCTGCTGCCGAACAGGGACACGCCATCGCACAACATGGCCTGGGTTTTATGTACATGGAAGGTGAGTGCGTAGAGAAAGATGCGCAGCAAGCAATAAAGTGGTTTAGCAAAGCCGGTGAGCAGGGTTTAGTGGGTTCACTTACTACGCTGGCGATGATGTACCAGGAAGGTAATGGTGTAGAAAAAAATCCGGAAGAGGCAAAAAGGCTGTACAAACTTGCCGGATTTGATGATATGCAATTTTAGTCATTACTGTTTTCTGGCGCCTGGTAGACAGGCACTTACTCTGGTAGTGCTGTGAATAATTATCCCGTAATAAAATTACCTGTCTATCTGGATATCTTCAGATACCCATCCTTAAGTCATTAAGCGTCCCTGAGTTGTAAGATGATGGGTGCAAACAGTCAATTGCTACACTGGTGTAAAGTGGCTAAATACAACTTTGCATACTATTCTTTCAATAGTACCTAAAAACATTATTGCAGTAACAGGAGTTGCCCCTTGCCCAGTTTAATAACGAGATTACTAGTTAGTATTTTTGTAGTAGCGCTTGTATCATGTGATTCCACCGACGCGTTTTACGTAGATGCAGGAGCTGACCAAACTGTTCAAACAGGGGGAGCAGTTACACTTGTCGGCACCGCTGATAGTCCTGATGGTTCAATTACAAGTTATGAATGGGTAAAGATATCTGGTGAAATAGTTGTACTAACTGGCGAGAATACCAGTTCTGCTAGTTTTACTGCACCAATTATTACTGCAGATACAGTTCTTATATTTCAGTTAATGGTAAATGATGATAGAGGAGGAAGGGTAACCGATGATGTTAATGTTTTTGTTACTGTATTGCCGCCAGTAGACCCTGAAAACCCAACTGACCCAACGCCGCCACCACCAAATCAAGCCACGAGCTTGGAAACTGAACCGAATAATATTCTTTCAGAAGCAAATTCCCGGATATTAGCCGATACAATTAGTGGGCAAGTCGCAAACGATACAGACCAAGATTGGTTTGAAGTTAACCTGGTAGCAGGCACAAATTACCGGATACAGTTTGCAGGTTCTGAAGGTTCCGAAGGTCGTTGGGGTGTGAATGTATATGATACTTCCAGCAGCCTTTTAGCATTAATGGCTGTGGTAGATAATAGTAGTGCAGTGTCAAATGCCAATTTAGATATTGGAGTTGGCGCGGCAGGGAAATATTACGTTGTTGTTGAAAGTTATAATTTTTCTGTCCCAACACAACCTTATGCTGTTACGGTAATAACTTCACCAATAAGCAAGGTTGAAATTGAGACTAATGATTCATTGTTAACAGCTGACGCGTTAACAATAGCTGAAGCTATTACCGGTCAGGTTGCAAATGATACAGACCAAGATTGGTTCAGTTTTAGCGCAACAGAAAGTACTAATTACCAGATACTATTTGAAGGTTCTGAAGATATATCAGATTTAGCTTCTGCTGAATGGAATGTAAATGTGTACGATTCTTCTAATAATCTTTTGGCATCAACCCCTGTGGATGGTTCAGACGTAGCATCTAGCGCTAGTTTGAATGTTGGTATAGGTGCGGCTGGAACGTATTACATTGTTGTTGAATATGGCCCAAGTGTACTTTCTGAAGTACCAACACAACCTTATACTGTTACAGTCAATGTACTATAAAGAATATTCGTGGTGGGACAGAATGTTTTCTAATATTATCCATAGTCCTTGTAAGTTCAAAACGCATTAAAAACTGTTAAAATCGCTACTTTCAATTTTCCTTTGGAATCTATATGCGTCCAGCCCATTTATTAACCGTTGTAGAAAAAGAATTTATCAGTACCCAAAGTGGTCACCATACTCCGGTAATGCTCTGGGGTGCACCTGGCGTGGGTAAATCACAGATGGTGGCACAGGTTGCTGAAAGACAAAAAACGCCATTGATCGACATCCGTTTATCGCAGATGGAACCCAGTGATCTACGCGGTATCCCGTTTAAAGTGGGCAGTACCGTGGAGTGGGCGGTGCCGGCGATGTTGCCAGACGCTAAACGTCACGGTGAGAATGGTATCTTATTCCTTGATGAAATCACCTCGGCGCCACCGAGTGTGTCAGCGGCAGCGTACCAGTTGATCCTTGATAGAAAATTGGGTGAATACGAAGTACCTGCAGGCTGGGCAATTATCGCGGCAGGTAATCGACAGGGCGACCGTGGTGTCACTTACAGTATGCCGGCACCGTTGGCGAATCGATTTTCGCATTATGAAGTCGATATCAATCTGGATGACTGGGTTGCCTGGGCGTATGCCAATGGCATCGACGAACGTGTTATCGCGTTTTTGCGTTTCCGTCAGGATCTATTATTTGAGTTTGATGCTTCGCAAAATCCGGTTGCGTTTCCATCACCGCGTTCCTGGGAATTCGCCCATCGTGCGTTGCATAAATTTGAAGATCATCCTGAATTATTTTCAGGTGCGTTGCAGGCCTGCGTCGGTAAAGCCGCCGGTATTGAATTAGCTGCATTTATAGCCAGTCTTGACCAGATGCCAGACCTTGATGCCATCATCAATGGTGAAGAAGTTGAAGCGCCAAAAGAGATTGACCTGCAGTACGCAGTTGCCACCGCGTTAGTCGGTCGCGCTATTCGAGCGAAAGATACCGATCAGGCAATGAAAGTGCACGGCAGTATTCTGAGTTACGCTAATCGGTTCCCACAGCGTGAAATGGGTGTGATGATGGTATCGGACATGCATCGCGCAATCGGCCAGGATATTTTTTCTGTACCTGAATTTGCCAGTTGGGCCGACAAGATCGCCGATCTGATGCTTTACTAAGAAACGATTTTGCCGCGAAGGACGCAAAAAGCGCAAAGAAAAACTTTTTTAACTTAAAAAACATTTGCATCTTTTGCGTCCTTCGCGGCAAAAGAATTTTAAATCTTTTCTTCTTTAAGTAATAAATATGTTCTAAAACATGAGTAATTATCCAGACGTTGAACAAAAACTTGCTACCGCCAGAACTCGTTTGATTCTGGACAAGCCATTCCTCGGCGCGCTGGTTTTACGGCTACCGATGGTTGCGGGTGATCCTAAATGGTGTGAATCAACCTTTAGTGACGGTAAAACGTTTTATTACAACAATGATTACATCGATGCGCTCGACCAGGAGCAAACGCAGTTTGCGCTCTCACATGAAGCACTGCACTGTGCGTTATCACATTTTCATCGTCGTGGTCATCGGGTAAAGCTGCGTTGGGATCTGGCCTGTGATTACGCGGTTAATCCTTTATTGATCAATGATGGTTTAAAACCGACCCCCGATGCCATGCATCTTCGTGAATACGAAGGTATGACGGCAGAAGAAATCTATCCTTGCCTCGAAGATAATGAGAATGACGGCGAACGTGATCTGGAGAATCAAAAAAAATCTGATGAAGCCGATAACGATGATCAGCAGTCAAATCAGGACAACAGTGGCGGTGGTAATAAAAAGGAAAAAGAAAACGACGAGCAAAGTGAAGGTGATGGCGAGCAGGACAAAGAACAGGATGATGCCGGTCAAGGTGGTTTAGCACCAAAACCTACCGGCATGTCGCCACAGGAAGAAGATGAATTAAGTCTGCAGTGGGAAGCTCGTCTGGCCGGTGCCGCTCAGCAGGCATTGCAGTCGGGTAAGTTAGAAGGTGAGATGGCAAGAATGGTCGATCACCTACTACAGCCAAAACTGCCCTGGCGGATGTTGCTTGCAAGATATATGTCGGCCACTGCCCGTGAAGATTATAGTTATTCAAGGCCGTCGTCGCGCCGTGGCGATCCAGCGGTTTATCCCAGTATGCGCAGTAACGAAACCAGTATCGTCGTCGCCGTCGATACCAGCGGTTCGATCGATCAGGAAGAAATACAGGAGTTCATCTCTGAGATCGACGCGATAAAAAGCCAGGTACGTGCCAGTGTTACCTTGCTCACCTGTGATTCAAAATTAAATTACGGCTGTCCATGGAAGTTTGAAGCCTGGGATGCGTTTCAGTTTGATGTCGAGATACGTGGTGGTGGCGGTACAAATTTCAAACCGGTATTCGAGTGGATAGAAGATCAGGATAAAGCACCGGACTTACTGGTTTACTTCACCGATGCTGAAGGTGTGTTTCCTGAGGTGGAACCTTACTTTCCCGTTACCTGGTTAGTTAAAGGCAAGGCGAAAGTACCGTTTGGTGTCAGGGTTCAGTTAAATTAATTTTTTCACCGCAGAGGCGCGGAGACGCCGAGTAAAGCGATTGGTCTCTTTAAAAAAACTCCAAGAATAAAACTATGCAATATTTAGTAATGTTAAAAAAAAGTAATTTGTTTTCCTCTGCGTCTCCGTGTCTCCGCGGTAAATAGGCTTTTTTAATGCAACTTTCACCAGAAGATAATCTACGGCTTAACGTTTTGCTCGCGCAGGAACTTCATGCTGTGCGTATCGATGAATCGAAGATGACGGTTTTTGCATTAACTGCAAAAGGTGAGGCTAGAGTCCCATTAAATGCTATCGGTAAAGACGAGCCTTATATCAAAGAGATCAAAGCATTATTCAGCACTCATGTAATGGGTTCGCCCGGCGGTTACCCGGTTTATCTTAAACGCTGGACACGCATGGGGCAGGCGCGTGATGAAAGTCTTGCGCAGTTATTGTTACTCGGTGAACCAGAAGCTGTAGTCGCAGCAGTGCATGCCTCGGGATTAACCGATGAGTTAGCAGCACGTGCCTGGTGGGCGATGCCAAGCTCTGAAAATGCACGCCGTATGCTGGAAAAACAGGCTGTGGTTGAAGGTGAAACCGGAAAAGTGCTGGCTGAATTTTTGATCGAGTTTTTACCGTTCGAAGAAGAGCAGAGCGATATGATCGAATCTGTTCGTCTGGTTTTGCAACCGGGATTGATCAGCCAGGAAGAGAAAGAAAAACTCTGGTCGAAAACAAAAACTAAACGAAGTTTTTATGTTGGTTTTTTACATGCATCTGCGGATGATCTGCCAATTGATATAGATGCGCATCCTGAATACGAAAAAATTAATCAGCAATTAGTAGCATTGATTGAACAGGATAACCCTTATGCAATACTGCTGGATAAAGTATTAAGCGCCAAAGGTCAGGCGTTTATTAAAACTCTGGATGATGCATTAAAAAAACCGGGTAACCAGGATGTAGTTATATCACTGCTCTCTGCAGCATCGAAATATTTTGAAAGTATTATCCCTGAACGGTTTAGCGAAGATGATATTGAGTCTATCTGTAGTGAAGCAGAAGCATTATGTTGTGGCAGTAATGAACAATTAAATAAAGTTGTAACCACATTAGATGGTACGACAGATAATACACAGCGATATCTCTGTGCGATGACAGTATTAGCCTGCCTGAGTGTAAAGCTGGTCAATCCTATATTTTCTCGTAGCGATGCCATTGGTACGGTCATGCGTAAAAAAATTAAACCAGTGACAGATCCTATTATCGAACAGTTAAATATACTGCGTAAATAAGCTTATTAATCAGGAATCGTATGCGTTTTGATAAAGTACTGGTGATCCTTAATGTGCGACTAAAAGCAGAAGCCCTGCAGCAGTACCTTCCATGTTCGGCTAACATCATCGGTCAAACACTGGCGAGTATTGCTGATGAATATGAAAAGGAAAATAAAACCGGTTATTATCCGGCGATAGATTTCTTTAAAACACGGGATAATGTTGATCCAGATTTAATTGCTTCGGCAGAGCAGGTAGCATGGCTGGTTTCAAAGCTGGCACGTGAAACTATTCAGTCAAAACTTCGGCCTATCTTTTCATCGGTTCAGTTTCAGTCTATTCAGACGCTGGCTTTTTCCTTACCTAAAGTACGTCCTAATCAAGCCGATGCTATTGCACAACTGGCAAAACATTACACACCAGACAGCGTGAAGATAGAATTAATTCTTAGCATGATGCGTCGTGATAGTGAGGCAGAAGATGATCGAGCAGAGCCTTATGCCAGGAAGATGATGTTTCGATGGTTGGAAGCAGAGTTTGAAACTGTAGAAATAAGCAATTCAAAAGCGTTATAAGAAGTTCACCGCGGAGGCGCTGAGACGCAGAGAAAAGCAAAAATAATTATTTTTTATTTTAAAAAACGAAGAGTCAGTAGCATGCCGATAGTTAAATATTTGTTCAGTGAGTAACCTAAAGATATTTTTGTTTAATAGTAATAAGTTTTCCTCAGCGTCTCCGCGGTAAAAAAGTTTTTTAAAGTAACATTTTGTACTCGTCTTCTTTAAAGCCGATAAGCAGTGTTTTGCCGTCTTCAAGCACAGGACGTTTTATCGCACTAGGATTGTCTAACATGACCTGAATCGATGAAGTCTCATCAATATTATTTTTTATTTCATCATCAAGTTTTCGCCATGTGGTTCCGCGTTTATTTAGAACGACTTCCCATCCTGCTGTTTTGACCCATCGTGTTAGATTTTTTTCAGGCACGCCAAGTTTTTTATAGTCGTGAAATTCGTATTCCAGATTATTGTTATCCAGCCACTTGCGGGCTTTTTTCATGGTGTCGCAGTTTGGGATGCCGTATATTCTTATCATTTGAAAGCTATTGCGCTCGATATAATTTCGTTAAATCTTCTGAGATAAATGCTCATTTACTCAATGTAAACTCCGCTTTATCTCAGAATATTTGCCTCATTCTCTCTTCGCTCATTACGCTTTCACTTACAGTTGTTAGTGGTGGCCGTGAGAAAGAAGAATGTTTTTTATAAAATCTTATTCGATGTCACGTAGCAATTGGTTAAGACCTGTCTTGCTTAAAGTTTTAGCATCAACCTGCTTAACAATGACTGCACAGTAAAGGCTGTAAGTACCATCTTTAGAAGGCAAGTTACCTGATACAACAACCGAACCTTTAGGAATGCGGCCATAAGTTACTTCACCAGTTTCACGGTTAAATATCTTTGTACTCTGACCGATGTAAACGCCCATTGATATAACAGAACCTTCTTCGACGATAACACCTTCAACAACCTCGGAGCGTGCACCGATAAAACAGTTGTCTTCGATAATGGTTGGAGCTGCCTGTAGTGGTTCTAAGACACCACCGATGCCAACACCACCAGAAAGGTGAACGTTTTTACCGATCTGTGCACATGAGCCAACTGTTGCCCATGTATCAACCATGGTACCAGTGTCTACGTATGCGCCGATGTTTACGTAAGAGGGCATCAATACAACGCTAGGCGCTATATATGAACCAAAGCGTGCAGTTGCAGGTGGTACGACACGTACGCCTGAATCACGGAATTCTTTTGTGTTCAGGTCAGCAAATTTTGAATTTACCTTGTCGTAATAATTGGTGAAACCGCCTTTGATGAATTCGTTGTCATTGATGCGGAAAGAGAGCAGTACGGCTTTCTTCAACCATTCGTTAACGACCCAGTCGCCATCAACTTTTTCGGCGACGCGTGCCTCACCGGAATCGAGTAAGTTGATCGCCTGTGTGACGGCATCAGAAATATGTGTTTCCACGTTACGTGGTGTGATGTCAGCGCGGCGCTCGAAGGCTTCTTCGATGATATTTTTTAGTTCAGACATATGTCTCTCCCGAAATAATCTTTTTCTTCGATAGCTGCGTTATTAATTAATTTTTAGTGCTCATGTACTAATTTGTACACTCCGCGCTAAAAATTAATTAATGCCTTGCTCTCAAATAAAAATCTTCATTTCTATGATTAGTAATTTAGTTTAATGTTTGTATGTAGTCTTTTATTCGCTTAGCGGCTGTTACACATTCAGTGAATGGTGCAACCAGTGCTAGACGAACATGATTTTTTCCAGGGTTAATACCATCGCTTTCGCGTGATAGATAACTGCCGGGTAATACGGTAACGTTCTGTTGCGCAAATAAATCTCTGGCAAAAATTTCGTCATCGATCGGTGTGTTCAACCAGAGATAAAAACCAGCATCAGGTAAGGTTACATTGATAACAGGTTTTAATATGTCGATGACAGCGTCAAACTTTTTAACGTACAGTTCTCTGTTCTGTTTAACGTGGTCTTCATCGCTCCATGCTTCTGTGCTGGCAAGCTGATGCACGGGTGGCATGGCGCAGCCATGGTAGGTGCGATACAGTAAATAAGATTTAATTAGCTGGGCATCACCGGCAACAAAACCCGATCGCATGCCGGGTAAGTTGGAACGTTTAGACAAACTATGAAATACCATACAGTTTGTAAAATCTGTGTTGCCACATTCTTCAGCGGCTTCTAATAATCCAGCCGGTGGATTATTTTCATCAAAGTATATCTCTGAATAACACTCATCTGATGCAATAATAAAATCATATTTCTGAGACAGCTGAATCAGCTTGATGAGTTGTTGTTTAGATAAAACACTGCCAGTCGGGTTTCCGGGTGTACAGATATAAATGATCTGACAGTCTTGCCATGTTGATTCATCGATAGCATCAAAATCGGGTAAATAATTAGTTTCTTTTACCGTATTGTAAAAGTAGGGCGTAGCACCTGAGAGCAAGGCTGCGCCTTCGTAGATCTGATAAAACGGATTGGGCATCAACATTAACGCATTCTTACTTCTGTCTATAAAACACTGTGCAAAAGAAAACAGGGCTTCACGCGTACCGGTTACTGGCAAGATATGCTGTTCTGGATCTAGCGCATCGGCAGATAATTTAAAGCGACGCGTTAACCAGTTTGCTATAGTGGTTCGTAATTCTAAACTGCCTTTGGTTAAAGGATAACTATTAATCTCATTTAGATTGTTCGTGATCGAATCCAGTACAAAGGAGGGTGCTTGATGTTTTGGTTCGCCGATCGACAGTGCTATGTGGCCTTCAATCGCAGGCTTGCCATCTTTTAGCTGACAGCTGGCCTTCAAGGCGCTGAGCTTTTCAAAAGGATAGGGTTGAAGTTTTTGCAGATCGGGATTCATTATTACAGGATGAAGTTCGTTTTATGGTTTAACTACTAGAAAATGTATGTTGATGATAAAAACAGGGACGCTATTATAAGCGATTTAAAGCTTTGATTCAGGAGTAATGCATGACACAGGATAAACCATTAGTGAAAGCCATCGACCACTGCAGCCTGATCGTGGCAGATACCCATAAAGCGCTTGAATTTTATAAGGGTATTTTAGGTCTGGAGCTTGATGATTCACGCCCGGACCTTGGTTATCCGGGTGCCTGGTTACGGATAACTAATGGCCAGATTCATTTACTTGAATTGCCGAATCCCGATCCTGTAGACAATAGACCTGAGCATGGCGGCCGTGATCGTCACCTGGCGTTACAGGTTTCAGATTTAACGACGATCATACAGCGCCTGGAAAAAGCGAATATTGAATACAGTAAGAGTAAATCTGGACGGGCAGCATTATTCTGCCGGGACTTTGATGGCAATGCGATCGAACTTGTCGAAAAGTGATTCATTTTTGCCATCTGGACTTTAACTTTTGGATTAATAATCGATGAGATATAAAAGATATGTATAAAATACCTGGTACGCTCGGTGATATCAGCCCCGAAACCTTTATGGAAGAGTACTGGCAAAAAAAACCGTTACTGATCCGCCAGGCATTTGCCGATTTCAAATCACCCATATCAGCGGATGAGCTTGCGGGCCTTGCCTGTGAAGAAGATGTTGATTCCCGTATCGTTCTGGAAAAAGATGGGGAGCATCCCTGGTTTCCGATATTTGGACCAATGGATGATGAGATATACGCCAGCCTGCCGGAAACGCACTGGTCACTGGTCGTTAATGACATGGAGAAATACCTGCCCGAACTCTCGTGGATCGTGGATCGTTTCCGTTTTATCCCGGAGTGGCGACTGGATGATCTAATGGTCAGTTACGCTGCTGATGAAGGTTCTGTCGGACCGCATGTTGATCTGTATGATGTGTTTTTATTGCAGGGTGAGGGCCGAAGACGCTGGCAGATTAGTACCCAGGCCGTAACAGAAAATAATCAGATAAAAGAGACCCCGTTAAGAATTCAAAAAGATTTCGAGGCTGAGGAAGAGTGGATCGTAGAGCCGGGTGACATGATTTACCTACCACCTGGAGTTTCTCACCATGGCGTCTCGCTCGGTGAAAGCATCAGTTACTCGATTGGTTTTCGCGCGACCAGCCACGCCGATCTCGTGAATGACTTTATAGCCCATATCACGCAAAATTTATCACCACAATTAACCTATCAAGATCCAGATCAGTCGATTCAAGAATATTCGAACGAAATAAAACAGGATGCACTGGAACGTGTCAGAGATATATTTACACAATATCTGCAGCCCGATCATCCTGAATTACAGCGTTGGTTTGGTCGCTTCGTCAGCGATACCAAGTCCGATGTAATAACAGAGCCTGAAGACGAAATTGATTCCATCGAAGAACTGCAGGAACTGGTGAACACCGGTGTTTTAAAAAGGCACACTGCCAGCCGTTTTGCTTTTGCGCAAAATCCGGGAAATACCCTGTTGTTTGTCGATGGCGAAGATTATGAAGTTAATGCTGAATTTGCTAAGGCTTTATGTAAACAGAGACAAATTGATCTTGATGAATTACTGGAAATTGCTACTGAGGATGAATCTGCATTTGTCATGGAGCTGTACAACCAGGG
>CAJXZZ010000051.1 GCA_913065105.1 uncultured Gammaproteobacteria bacterium
TCAATATTTTTAAATGTCGTTATTTCTTTTTGATCATTTATCTCAGTAACGCCATCACGAATCAAATTTAAATTAAGGAAATGGGTTGCACAGGAAATACACGGGTCGTAATTACGGATGACTTTTTCAGCGTGTAGTTGCAAATCACTTTTTTCATTATTAAGTCCAAATTTTATTAACGAGTCTTTTAAGTCCTGTTCGATACGTGGCTGGTTCTGACTGGTCGGTGGCACGATGACGGCTTTTGTGACGCAACCGTTTTCATCCATATCGTAACGGTGCCATAAAAAACCACGCGGCGCTTCGGTACAGCCATAACCTGTGCCTGCTCTGGGTTCAACTTTCATGCAGGGTTCATCTGCAGGTTCGTATTGGCTTAATAGCTGCGCCGCCTCGACCAGAGTAAAATGAATTTCGATCGCGCGTGCAACCATACTGTGGAACATGTTTTTCGAAGGGAACTGGGTTTTCAATCCTCGCATCACAGCTTTGACTTCATCCGGTAATTGATCTGCATTCAAGTTAAGCCGTGCCAGTGGGCCAACCAGATACGGCTTGCCATCTAATAAACAATGTAGCGCCGTGCTGTGATCCACGTGCATTTCCTTGAAATGATTTTCAAATTCATCGATAGCTATATCGAGGCCGTTGTCGCTGATTAAATGACCTTCGTTGAAAGGGTATTCGTTTTCATGATGTAAGGCGACAGAAACAAAGTCCTGATTATCATCAGGTAAGTCGAGTGTATCCAGCCAGTGAATCAAATCGACGGCTTCCTGTTTTGCAGCTGAAATACGTTGCAATAGTTCATCCACTTTTTTTTGATCTGGCGCTCGGCTAAAACCACCAATCTTTACGCCAACCGGATGCACCGAGCGCGCACCGAACAGGGCAACCAGTTCATTGCCCAATGCCTGTAGTTTTAAGCCGCGCCGAACCTCATCGCCGTATTGTGATGACATTTCGATAACACTGTTAAAACCGAGAAAATCAGGGGCCGCCAACAGGTGAATATGCAGGCTATGACTTTGCAACCATTCGCCACAATAGAACAGACGGCGCATCGAACGGATCCAGGGTGTTACTGTAATACCGAATATTGATTCGATCGCTTGTGTCGCGCTCATCTGATACGCGACAGGGCAGATGCCGCAGATACGCGCAACCGCATCGGGCACATCGTAGTAATTTCGTCCTTCCAGAAATTTTTCGAAATATCTCGGTGGTTCATAAATGCGCAGCTTAAGATCGGTGATCTGCTGATCCTCGATGGTTAAATCGAGTGCCCCTTCGCCTTCGACTCGCGCCAGTACGGGGACATTTATTTTGATCGTATCTGTGGACATCTATTCTGCCTCCTTGATACGTAATCCCTGCTGGTGAAATGCATCTGCAGCACTGTTGATAAACAGAAATCGTCGGGCAACTTCATCTTTAATTAACCCAAGTCCCTGTAACCGATTTGCCATGGCTTGTGTGTTTGGATTTTCTGCCGGGCCATAACAACCATAACAATCCCGGCCAACACTGGGGCAGAGTGCGCCGCAACCGGTTCGTGTCACTGGTCCCATGCAGGGTTCATTTTTTGTCACCATGACACAAACGGTTTGTTGACGTTTGCATTCCATGCAAACCTTGTCGTGTTCTTCAACCGGCAAAACACCAAATAACAATGCACGTATTGCCATCACTATCTGGCGACCATTAATCGGGCAGCCCCATAACTCAAGGTCGACTTTGACGTGATCTTTTATCGCTGTGCTGTTATCCAGACTATCGATGACCGCTGGATTAGCATAAATGTCTGCGATCCATTGCTGGGTATCAGCCATGTTACGCAGCGCCTGCAATCCGCCCGAGGTGGCGCAGGCACCGATGGTCATCAGGTAGGTACTGTTGTCGCGGATTTTAGTAAGCCGGTCTATATCATGTGACGTGGACACACTGCCTTCGATAATTGCGATATCAACTTTTGCGTTTTCATCGAGTGGCCCAGCCTCGGCGAAATGCAGAATATCAACCAGGTCAGTTAAAACCAATAATGGTTCACCCAGGTTGAGCAACGCCAGCTGACAACCATCGCAGGAACTGAATTTGTGTACCGCTACAGTGGGTTTGTTCATCATTAAACCTCGCCCCTAAAAACCTTTGGTCTCAAACAAATCACGGATCTTTTCGTAACTGAAGACCGGCCCGTCTTTGCATATAAACATGCTGCCGTATTGGCAATGACCACAATGCCCGACAGCACATTGCATGTTTCTTTCCATCGACAAAAAAAGTTGTGAAGCTGAAACGTTTTTATCCAGCATGTGATCACAGACTACTCGCATCATGCCTTGAGGTCCGCACATCATGACGGATACATTCTCCGGATCAAATCCGAGTTGATCAAAAAGTGTGGTAACCGGTCCGATATGCCACGGCCACAGTGCTTCACCGACATCGGCGGCCAATAGCACTTTAGTGTTTGGCAGTTCTCGCCATTTATCATAACGGTCTTTCCAGATGAAATCAGCCGTGTGTTTAACACCTTGCACAATGTTCAGACGACCGAATTCCTCGCGTCTCTGTTCGATATAATTAATAACCGAAACGACTGGCGCACAACCCAGACCACCGGTGACAATAACCACATCTTTTTGTTTTGATTCGGTCATCGGCCAGCCATGGCCATAAGGGCCACGCAGGCCAATTCGATCGCCTGTTTTAAGCTTAGCCATGCCTTTGGTTACACGACCCACTACGCGAATGGTGTGATCGATAATATGGCTGTCCTCGGGATCAGACACGATCGAAATAGCAACTTCACCGACACCGTACAGATACAGCATATTGAACTGGCCGGGTTCGAACTCGTAAGCATCCTGAAGTTTTTGATCGGTGAGTTTTAATCGTAGCGTGAACAGATTAGGGCCTTCCTGAATACGCTCAAGAATGATGGCTTCATGTGGTTCGTAAGGATTTGGCGGCGCATCAATCACGACGTCTCTCCTCAAAATGCGCTAACGATTCGGTGACATCGATGCCCACCGGGCACCAGGTAATACAACGTCCGCAACCAACACAACCGGAGCGACCATACTGATCAAACCAGCTGGCGAATTTGTGGGTTAACCATTGTCGGTAACGTTGACTGGTTTCACTTCGAATGGTAATGCCGTGGATATAACTATGTCCTTGACTAAAACACGAATCCCATTCGCGATAATGGCTGGATGTTTTTCCATCGAGCTCTGGCACGTCGTTTTCACTGTGGCAAAAACAGGTAGGGCATACAGAGGTGCAATTTCCGCAGCTCAGGCATTTAGTGGCTATAGCATGCCAGGCTTCATCATTTAATTCATTGAACAGACGTGACTTGATATCAAATTTCGGCAGTTGCCTGTTCTGTTTTGAGGCGCCAGATTTAATCGATTCAGACTCCTCAAGATGTTGTTTTGTACTATCGTGTAACGGAAGTCCTTTAAGAATTTTTTTACCCTGGTTTGAATGCGCCTCAATTAAAAAACCGTCCTGTAATTCCGTTAACACGATATCAGCACCATTAGAATCAACACTGTCGTCTACAAAAGGGCCATCACCGGTCGAATGGCAAAAGCAGGTGTCCGCAGGACGAGCGCAGTTCACGGCAATAATTAAAAGATTTTCTCTGCGCGCCCGATAATAAGGGTCAACAAACTGCTGTTGCAGAAAATGCTGGTCCTGAATTTTCATCGCGGCTATATCACAGGCTCTTGCACCGATAACCGCCATCGGCTTAAGGTCAGGTTCGCTGGTTTTAAATGAGATCTGCCCGTCTACTGATTGCGCACTTTGCCAGAGCTTTTCTCGCGGCGCGAACAATAATGGTTTGATTGCCTGCGGGCCATTGGCCCAGTCGAAATATTTTGAAGTGGTGCTGTGGTTTAGTGAGTAGCTGCCAGGCGCCTGTTCATCGCTGACACCATGCGGCAGTTGTGCGACCGACGTAATGCGGTCAAAAATAATGGCACCGTCACGAACCTGAGGGCCGATGCAGGTGTAACCATCGCGCAGTAAATTATCCAGCAAAAGCTGTAATAGATCCGATTGAAAATAATAGCCAGGTTTCATTCGATATGTCTTCCAGTACACTGTTCATTGTCGATTTTCATGAAACTTCCAGTGCAACTATATCAGGATAGACGCTTGATTATAATGAGTTTGAAATAGTTGCCTGATGTAGGTCAAATAAATTTTTCGTCGGACTACTAATCTGATACTTATAGTTGTGAACTGTAAACATGAGACGATGCAGGCATGGATTTATAAACATAAGCAGATGGATACCCACTGACTGTTTCGTCTTTATGGTAAGTTGTCTATTTAACTATGTGTCTAACGGTAGCATACTAGTACGAGCAAGAGTTTTAGCTTGTTTGAGCTGAATGCGATTATAATTTTTTATGTAAAAGACTGTCGGTCAACGTTGCATACTTAGTCGATCAGTGAAAACCTGTAAAACACGCAATTGTGTGTTGAGATAATTGATTTTAATTAGTTACATGAGGTTGTAATGGCAAATTTGACATTTTACGGAGCCACAGAAGGTGTCACCGGTTCTTCCTATATCCTGGAAACTGGAGGCAAAACAATCTTGCTGGATTGCGGTCTCTTTCAGGGTAGTCGTGAAGAAGAAAAAGCTAACAAACAAGCCTTTCAATTTGAAGTAAAAAAAATTGACGCAGTCGTTTTGTCACATGCACATCTCGATCATTCAGGACGATTGCCGAAACTGGTAGCGGACGGTTACAGTGGTCCACTGTATATGACCGATCCGACCAGTGAGTTGCTGGAAGTCATGCTCAAGGATGCTGCTTCCTTGCAACAGCGAGACACCGAGTGGGAGAACAAACGAAGACGCCGGGCAGGTAAGAAAGAAATTGAACCCACGTATACCATCGAAGATGTGGAGGCAGCATTGGCCTTGTGTGATGGTTCTTCTTATGGGTATCGTCGCGAAATTGTAGATGGTGTTGAGATATGTTTTCGTGACGCGGGGCATATACTGGGCTCGTCAATTGTTGAGATATTTATTACTGAAGATGGTGTTGAAAAGAAACTGGTATTTTCTGGCGACCTCGGCAACAGTTGTGCCGCCTTATTACGTGATCCTGACATCGTTGAAGACGCAGACGTGCTGTTGCTGGAATCAACCTATGGTGATCGTAATCACAAGCCGATGGATGAAACCCTTAAAGAGTTTGAAGACATCATTACGGAAGCCTCGGAGAATGGCGGCAATATTATGATTCCGTCATTTGCCGTAGGCCGCACTCAGGAGATCATCTTCCGACTTGGCGAATTGTATCAAAAGGGGATATTGAGACATCAAGCCGTCTATCTGGACAGTCCGATGGCCATTGCGGTGACAGAAATCTACCACCGTTACCAGAATGTTTATAACACCGAAGACGCGGCTGCGCTGCAGCAAGGTAAAGTGGGCAGCCTGCATACTTTTCTGCCGGTACTGCGTTATTCGACGTCTACCGAAGAGTCCATGGCACTCAATAAAATCGAAGCCGGTAGTATTATCATAGCCGGCAGTGGCATGTGCACCGGCGGTCGTATACGGCATCACTTCAAGCATAATCTGTGGCGACGCAACGCGCATGTGATTATCGTTGGTTACCAGGCGATGGGTACACCCGGTCGCGCACTGGTGGATGGCGCAAAAGTTTTTCGTTTAGGTGGGGAAAAAATTGCTGTCAATGCGACTATCCATACCCTGGGTGGTTTCTCTGCACACGCCAGTCAGTCACAGCTTGTCGACTGGATAAAACATTTTAACAAACCGCATCCCAGGCTTTTTCTCATCCATGGCGAAGCAGAAGCGAAGATCGCGCTTAAGGAATGTCTTGCAGGCGAGGGCTGGTCGGCAGAAATCCCGCGTAACAGTGAGAGCATCACATTCTAGATAATCGGTTTGTGTAGACGAGCAAGCTGATAGCACATTTCGAAACAGGTGGTTATATAATCGGGCTTTCCGCATGCGGAGAAGGTTTCATTTCAGGGGAGTGCTCTTCGTTAAAATCATCAACCTTGTTAACTGCTTCGTGTATGTGTTCAAAACGGGCGATATGAAATAATGCATCACCTTCATTAACCAGTGGCAGTTTGGTTCTACCGATGACGATACCATTGTAATCAGAGCTGACGCTGCTTTCGGTTTCGCCAAAAGGGTCTGATACTACACCGAGTAAGGTATCTTTTTTTACCCGGCTACCCAGTGTTACCATCGCGCGCAGTATGCCGCTATCGGGTGCGCGTACCCACGAACTGGAACGGGCGACGACTGGTTCGATTTGTTTATTGGTTTTGCTCCGTGACGCCGGTAGCATTTCTAATGTACGCATTACATTGATAATACCTTTTACTCCAGCACGGATTGACACTTCATCAAAACGTAAGGCTTCACCAGCTTCATACAGAAGCATGGGTATACCATATTCTGCGGCGGCTTCACGCAGTGAACCATCGCGTAAGTTGGATGAAATAATGACCGGAACATTAAATGCTCTGGCTAATTTTTCTGTTTCTTCATCGTCCAGATTAGCGCGGATCTGTGGCAGATTGTCGCGGTGAATCGCGCCGGTATGAATGTCGATGCCATGAGTACTTTGGCTGACGATCTCCTGCATGAACAGATAGGCCAGTCGCGCTGCAATCGAACCTTTTTCTGTGCCGGGGAATGATCGATTGAGATCGCGCCTGTCGGGCAGATAACGTGAATGATTGATCAGACCATGAACATTGACGATGGGCACCGCTATGATGGTTCCCTTTAGTCGTTTTAATGCCGGCAGTTTCAGCAGCCGCCGGATAACTTCGACACCATTAATTTCATCACCATGGATAGCTGCGCTGATAAACAGGCGAGGTCCAGATTTTTTGCCTTTAACGATGTGTACAGGCATGGTTACCGGGGCATGTGTATATAATCGACCTACGGGCAGATCGACGGTTGTACGTGTGCCTGGCGGAAAGGTAAAACCGTTGATCTTTAGAGGTGTATCCATCATGCCGTCAACCTTTGCCTCTGGTTTTGGTTTTATTTGGTTTGGCGTTTTTTTCTATAAACGCGATGATCATATCAGCGACATCTTTGCCGGAAGCAATTTCTATGCCTTCTAAACCAGGTGAAGAGTTTACTTCCATAACCAGGGGGCCTCGATCTGAGCGTAGGATATCTACACCGGCAACATTAAGCCCCATGACCTTTGCCGCTTTAACAGCAGTCGCTCTCTCTGTGGGAGTTATCTTGACCAGTGACGCAGAGCCGCCACGATGTAGATTAGAGCGGAATTCACCGGGCAGCGCCTGGCGTTTCATGGCGGCAACGACTTTGCCGCCAACCACAAGGCAGCGTATATCTGCACCACCTGCTTCTTTTATGTATTCCTGTATCAGGATGTTTGCTTTCAGACCCATGAAGGCCTCGATAACACTTTCTGCAGCTTTTTTAGTTTCCGCTAAAACAACGCCGATACCTTGAGTACCTTCTAATAATTTTATCACCAGCGGTGCGCCACCGACCATTTTTATCAGGTCCTGAACATCATCAGGATGGTGAGCGTAGCCAGTATTTGGCAGGCCGACGCCTTTGCGGGAAAGAAGTTGTAAAGAGCGGAGTTTGTCGCGTGATCGGGCAATGGCAACAGATTCGTTAAGAGGAAATGAACCCATCATTTCGAACTGCCTGAGTACCGCTGTTCCATAAAAAGTGACTGATGCACCAATTCGAGGAATGACAGCATCAAACCTTCCCAGGTTTTCACCTTTAAAATGTATTTCGGGTTTACTGGGGACCACATCCATATAACTGCGCAGTACATCAATGACCATCGGTTCATGGCCGCGTTGTTCACAAGCCTCGATCAATCGACGAGTAGAGTACAGGTCTTTGTTGCGCGATAGAATGGCTATTTTCATTTTGATTCTTCTGATGAACTTGTTGATTTTTTAGTCGGTTTGCCTAGCAAAAATGATTCATTGGGGTCGACGATAATTTTTTGTTGCATGGCCGTTCTGCCTAGCAACATACGAAACAGCATGGTATCTCTGTTGGTCAAAGTGATTTCGATAGGCCAGCGTTGATTCGCCAGTATCACATCTGTAGAGATTACGTAACGTTCCTCTTTGTGTCCACCTGAATCAGAGACCGTGCGTTTATCGAAGACTTTCGCTTCACAGTAAACTTCATTTTCAGTGTTATGCTGATGAGGGTGGATGCCAAAACGCACCCACTCCTGACCCTCTTTTATAAACGGATCGATGGAAAAAGCATGCAGGCAGGATGTCCTGGCGCCGGTGTCGATTTTAGCTTTAACTACGGGTAAACCTAACTCAGGTAACAAAACCCATTCTCGCCAACCTGCAGTGGTTGTTTTTTGATTCATTTATTTAACTCATATCAGATACATATAATGCATATCGCAACGATATCACAGATACATTAAATAGTAGTGCAGTGGTAAAAGACTGGGTAAAGTATCTATCAATATATACGCTTGTGTTCAGATGCAGGTGATTTGATGTTTAGACTAACGGTCTTTATTTTTGCTTGCGGCAAAATTTATAAATATGACGACCAGCACTAAATGTTAGTCTACATCACTCATGATATTAAATTAATAAAACTAAATCACACAGATAACTATGTCGATAAAAGAAGTGGAAAATTTTGACCCTATTGCTATTAGTGAACAGCAATTTGATCATGCTGTTTGTTATGTCAAAGAACTAAAGACAGGGCTGGTCGAATTTTTAAAAAAACCGAAACGCATCAATATCGTTAATTTCCCGATTGAGATGGACGATGGCTCAGTGCGGTCTTTTCAAGGCTATCGTGTTATACATAATCGAGTATTTGGCCCGGGTAAGGGTGGCATTCGATATCATCCTGATATAACCATAGAAGAGGTCATTGCGCTGGCAAAACTAATGACGTGGAAATGTGCATTAGTGAATATTCCTTTTGGTGGTGCCAAGGGCGGGGTTGTCTGTAATACCAAAGAACTGACAGAGAGTGAGCTGCGTCGTATCACACGCCGATTCACCGCTGAGCTTGCCGATAATATTGGACCGCATATCGATATCCCTGCACCCGATATGTATACCAATGAGCAGACCATGGCGTGGATATTTGATACCTACGATATCTTGCATCCCGGCAAAAACAATCTCCCTGTGGTTACCGGTAAACCGATTGAAATGGGTGGTTCGTATGGACGACATGAAGCAACAGGTAATGGTGTTTATTTTGTCACTGAGCGATTTTTATCCAAGGCACTGATCGCTGAACAACAAACCGTAGCTGGCGCCACAATTGTGATACAGGGTTTTGGTAATGTCGGTGCAATTGCAGCACAGGCATTTTTTCGCAACGGCGCAAAAATTATTGCAGTCAGTGATAGTCAGGGCGGTGTTTATCGTGCAGAGGGTTTAGATCCAGACGAGTTACTGGCGTTTAAAAACGAACACGGGACCGTTGTTGGAATGCCCAACACGATGACGGTGACAAATGAGGAGATTCTTGAACTTGAATGCGATATCTTGATACCTGCTGCATTAAGCCATCAGATACATGCTGAAAATGCCTATAAGATAAAGGCAAAAGTGATAGTGGAAGCGGCGAATGATCCTACAACACCTGCAGCGGATAAAATTTTAGGTGAACGTGGTATTTATCTGTTGCCGGACATTATGGCAAATGCCGGTGGTGTAACCGTGAGTTATTTTGAGTGGGTGCAAAATCAGGCTAACCAGCAATGGGATGTCGATGAGGTGAATGCCCGGTTACAGAAAAGGATGTATATGGTCGTCGACGAGGTCTTTAATCATTGGCAAGGATTTGTTGTCGGTGAAAATAAACCAACTGATGATGAAGTAATTAAAAACTCAAATGGGTGGAAACCTGATTTTAGAAGTATTGCATTATCAATCGCCATAGAACGCGTAGCGAAAGCAACACTAATGCGAGGTATCTGGCCTTAAAATATCTATAGTGGCTCAGACTTGAAAAGACACAGTGGCTTTAAAGTTATGGCCTGACACTTTTTACATTCGTTGATCCTGCTGCTGCCTGGCAGACGATCAACTTACTACAAGTTGTAAAGCTGCGCGCAAATCGGGTTAACCTAAATATAATGGTTTTAATGGCATGAAGCATGGCAGAAAAACAAAGCGTTCCTCGTTAAGCAATAACAGCATGTCTAAACTGAAAATTGACGTGTCGATTTCTGCACCCTATACGGTTTCAGCTGAAGCTGTTCTTGACTCACTGAATAGTTCGCTTCATGGCTTAAGTCATGATGAAGCGCTGGCACGTATTGATATCTACGGGCGTAACATGCTGCCTAAAGCCAGGGTACCCGGTATTGCCGCTGTATTTCTTAACCAGTTCAAAAGTCCGCTCATCTATGTTCTGGTCGCAGCCGCAGTTTTGTCTGTGGTACTTCGAGAGTGGTCTGATGCTGGTTTTATTACGGTCGTTTTAATCTTAAATGCCGTTATCGGTTCTATTCAGGAATATTCTGCACAACGAGCTGCGCTAGCGTTGCAGGCATTGGTCAATACCCGGAGCAAGGTTTTACGTAAGGGTGAAACTTACGAAATTAATGCCGAAGAGTTAGTGCCCGGCGATATTGTATTACTCGAATCAGGTGACAAGGTTCCTGCTGATCTGCGCCTGTTCGTGTCGCATGATCTGGTGGTTGATGAGTCACTGCTTACGGGTGAGTCGTTACCGGTACAGAAAGATAGCGGTGCAGTATTAACCGAGGATGTCGTGCTCGGAGACAGGGTTAATATGCTTTACACCGGTACACTGGTTGTCCGCGGACGTGCACGCGGTGTCGTGGTTAACACTGCGCTTGATACGGTGCTTGGCAGCATCGCTGCTGATGTTTTGTTTCAGCAGCCATCGAAAGCACCGTTACAGGTTCGCATGGATCAGTTTACCCATCGTGTCGCAATCTTTGTGGGCATGGCGGCATTGATTTTGTTTGCCGTTGCTGCGATGCGCGGTATGCCGTATGACGAAGTATTTCTGCTTGTCGTTGCCCTGGCAGTATCCGTTATTCCCGAGGGCCTGCCAGTCGCACTCACTGTGGCACTCGCTATCGGCATGCGCAGAATGGCAAAACGAAATGTTATCGTGCGTCGGCTTCTGGCGGTAGAAGCGCTGGGCTCCTGTACTTTAATAGCAACGGATAAGACCGGTACGCTTACGGTGAATCAGCTGACTGCGCGAAGTATTGTATTTGCCAACAATGATAGCTGGCAGATAAGTGGCGAAGGCGTGGATCCAAAAGGTGAGATATTTTTACCGCAAGTAACAACTTCTCAAGAAACAGCCTCTAAAGACCAGACAATCTTAATGCAGCGTTTATGCCGTGCAACAGTGCTGACCAATGAGGGCTTTCTTGGGCGTACTGATTCAGGCTGGTCTCATCATGGTGATGCTGTCGATGTGGCATTTTTAGTCATGGCACACAAAGCCGGTGTGGTTAAGGCCGAAGTCGTTAATGCGTTTCCTGAAATCAACAGTATTGCCTACGAATCCGAGCGTCAATTTTCAGCCAGTCTGAATGCGGTAAATGGTGGGCGATGTGCATTTGTAAAAGGTGCGCTTGAGCGCTTGCTGCCGATGTGCGCAACAATGGCGACGCCGGGCAATGATGTAGCGATAAATCCTGCGCTGATAGAGCAGCAGGCTGAGGCGTTGGCCAGCCAAGGCTATCGCGTAATTGCGGTAGCCTCTGGCGAAACTAAAATCGAGTCTGGTGAGATATTTACTGACCAGCATCTCTGCGGATTAACCCTGATTGGTCTGGTGGGTATCATCGACCCCTTGCGTACTGAGGCGAAAGCGGCGGTGGCGTCCTGCCGGCAGGCGGGTATCGAAGTGGCGATGATTACCGGTGATCATCCTGCAACAGCACTTGCTATAGCGCGGGAGTTAGATATGGTGGCAAGCGGTGAGCAACTGGTGACCGGTCCCGAATTACAGCGCGCGATTGATTCTGGAAACATCGATCAACTAACTTTGAACGCACGTGTTTTTGCCCGTGTCGGACCACACCAGAAACTCGATATCGTGCAATCTCTACAGCGCAATGGCCATTTTGTTGCTGTCAGTGGTGATGGTGCTAATGATGCACCGGCACTGCGTGCTGCCCAGGTGGGTGTTGCGATGGGAGAGAGCGGCACCGATGTTGCGAGAGAAACGGCCGATCTCATCATTACCGATGACAATTTTAATTCTATTGTTTCTGGTGTTGAAGAGGGACGTGTTGCTTATTCAAATGTTCGCAAGGTCATCTTTCTGCTCATCTCCACCGGTGCTGCAGAGCTGGTGCTGTTTACCCTGGCTTTGCTTACTGGTCTGCCTTTGCCGCTTATTGCTGTGCAACTGCTCTGGCTGAACCTGGTAACGAATGGCATTCAGGATGTCGCCCTGGCGTTTGAACCTGGTGAAGGCAACGAATTAAGTCATCCGCCAAGGGCGCCGGAAGAACCTATTTTTAACCGGATCATGATAGAGCGGGTTGTTATTTCAGCGCTGGTTGTCGGTGCAGTCGCTTTTCTTGTTTTCCAGTGGCTGCTCAACAGAGGATTCACCCTGGATGAGGCGCGCAACGGAACCTTGCTGCTGATGGTATTGTTCGAAAATGTGCATGTGTTTAATTGTCGTTCTGAAGAGCGCTCGGTATTTCGGCATAATCCATTGAGAAACCCGATACTTTTAATCGGTACGGCCGTCGCACAACTGGTGCACATTGGCGCTATGTACACGCCCTGGATTAGTGATGTGCTGCATATACAGCCAGTTTCGCCACAGCATTGGCTAGAATTGCTAGGACTTGCATTGACGGTGCTGGTCGCGATGGAGATTCAAAAAGCTTTTCGTCGACGGTTCTCTACAGAGAAGTAGTTTCTATTGAGCGGGATGATCAGGTGCTGCTGGAATGTCGTTAGTTTTTTTCAGGTTTGATGGCCAGGTAAACAACCACCAGGAAAATAACACCACCGATAATTGAGATTAGACCGCCCAGTCCCATCAGCCCCATGCCAGCGATCTGTTCAAATTTTTCCAGGCCTTGTTCTGCGCCGGCGGTTTTTCGTTGCACGCCATAACCGCCCGACCATGCTAGTCCGATGATGTGCATCATCTGACCCGTGCCATAGATCCCTGGTTGCCATCTTGCCGCACGTCCAGTGACTTTTCTGAAACCCAGTTGGGGTAACAGGTGATAGGTCATGCCCATGAAGGCGAGTGTCACGCCAACGATAGACCCGTGGTAATGCGCGGTGACTCGTACGTCGCTGCCACTGATCAAAAAGCCGATAAAACCACCGACACCAAATAGCAGGATGGAAAAGATCAGTGCACTGCGTTCGATCTCAAATCCAGGGATAGGTCGCCATCTTTCAATAACAGCCAGTGTTGTTGCCAGGCCAATGGGGACGGCGGCAAGCGCGCCACCGTATTTCATCAGTTGCATGAACCAGAACAGGTGCTCGCCGGAGCTGACGTCAAATGATAGATAAATAATGGGTACCATTAATACCGGTGATAGACCAAGCACAAATAATATGAGTACGACACGTGGTGTTAGTCTGAGGTAGGCACCACTGGCAGTGGCTAACCATAACCAGGCAACCAGCATTAACGTGGTATGACTAAACTGCAGTATATGGCCACTGCCCCAGAACAGACGGTCATAATACGCCTCGCCAGTAAAACCGTCGTTGATACCGAGATAAGACATCATCAGTGCGGCCAGGGCGAAAAAAGAGGCAACCACTGCGACGAACATGCCAAAGCGTAAGACATCACCTCCGCTGTTACTTCTTGCGGACAACGTCGTCATCAGCATTCGCAGTACCAGCAGGCCAAAACCAAGGCCGAATAAACCGAGGCCGACAAAAAATACCGTGCTCTGCAATACCGGCACATAATTGCTCATCAACGGATGACTCTCACCGGTAAAAGGCGAGATGGTTATGATCAATGTGCCTGCACTGGCTAACAGCAGGGCGACCCAGCCACAACGTAGACATTGGCTGGCGCTGTTATAGCTCCACAATACGCCGGAGAATGCCAGGAACCAGACAAGTACGGTCAGATCAACATGCACCACCAGGGCAGTGCGAAAAAAGTCTACCCAGGGGATGATGTCCTGAAAGTAAGGCGTGCGAGAAAGAACGATCAGGATAGTAAAAAGACCGCCGATGACCAGTGCTGCGAGACCAAGAAACAACCAGCCAGTCGTCATTTTCCGGGCATCGATATCGGCTTCAGGTAAGGTGAATTGCTGCATTAGCATGGCGAACTGGTTTGGTAGCATAGGCTTTTTATGGATAAATTATTATGTTAGAGAGTATTAATTTTTTAGATGGAGTGGTCAAAAATATTGGCAACATTGTAAAGCCATTCAGGCTTTATTGCATCTGCTGATTCACTAAAGATAGTGACCTACATCATTGTCTTATGATTGAACACAGGATAAAGTTCGGCAAAATATATTTCATACAACCATGTAACAAACCGGTTAAACAGTTCTTATGAATACAGTCGAGTCATCTTCCGCTAACAGCAGCGTTAGTCTTCACACCGAGCAGCCCGTATCTGTTTCAGCTGCGGAGGAGAAGGATCTCACCACTAACTTCTATGTGGTCGGTGGCGTTATCAATATCGTAATGATAGCAGCGTATTTTATCTGGGCATTTGGGGCGTGGAGAAAAGCGGATAAGCGGAAAAGACGTTAACGTAAAATAAATATCGTGCTTCACTCGTTATGATGATTTATATCCTAGTCCCAGGAAAAATACTTTCGTATTTTTTTGTATTGTGAGGTGATGGTCGCTGCCTGGTGAGGCTGTGAAAAAGTAGCCACCAGACGACCATAAGGGTCGACAAGAAAGATAGCGCTGGTGTGCGAGACGTTGTATACACCTGCAGATGTTTCTGGGTCAGCGATATAACCGGCACCAAATTGTTGCGCTACTTTATCGATTTTTATTTTGTCTGCGGTTGTGCCGATAAAGTCTTTATCAAAGTAGGTTACATAGTCAGCGAGTTTTTCGCTGCTATCACGGTCGGGGTCCACCGAGATAAAGACCACTTGCATGTCATCTGGAATTTCACCTGTTTCGTCTACCAGCAAACCATGCACCGACTTCAATACATAAAGTGTTGCAGGGCAAACATCGGGGCAGGACGTGTACCCAAAAAATATAAAACTCCATTTATCGAGAAAGTTTTTTTCATTGAAAACAGCGTTATTGTGGTCTGTCAGTTCGAATGGATGCAGTTGTTTAAAGTCCGGGCGCAGCACGCCGATCAGTTCTGCTGGTGGCGGTGAAGGTTTGGTCAGATAATAAGTCGCAACCATGGTAATCAAAAAAAATCCAAATATAACGATGGTGCCAATAGGTAATTTTTTGCTAGTCATGATTGTTTCCTTAGTCTAAAAAAGTCTCGCTTTGTGCTTAGTTCATCTGGGCATGGTTCGTTTTTTACCTGGCAACAATATGGTCGTACTTGATGATATGTTCATTGAGCATACCTGGTTTTATTAATTCCAGATAACCATCAGCGGGTTTGATCGAGCAGGGTGATAACGAGCCGCATTCGAAAATTATTTTATCCTGCATGTAACCAAATCTTTCAAACTGTACGGTTGCTTTTTCATCAAGATAGCCAAAGGTGTCCCTGACGAAAGCACTGGTATTTAGCTGTTTACGTATTTTTTCGAATATTTTCGGGATAACGGTCTCATCGACGGTGGAAGCATAGGGTAGAGGAATATGCAGTAATGCGACCCATTGTTGTCCTTCATCTGCATAGAGTTTCATATAGACATTATGATGAAGTGTTCTTGACGGGCTGCCATTATTACCTACACGTGCATAATAACCGTTAAAAATGCTCGTATCATCTGTTGCTTGCAGTGCAGAGGAAATACCGGGTAATGCACTTAACGCTGTAAGTAAAACAGCAGAAATAAATTTTATCAGAGGTTTTTTCATTATATAAATGCTCGTTAAAATATTTAATGGTTATGGATAGGTGAAAAATGATTGCCTAGCGGTGTAGTTGCTGGCTGACAAATAGGGACGCTGTCAGTAAAACGATGGCACCTGCCTGATGTGCTGCCGCCAGCGCTACCGGTACGACTAACAGTAAGGTGCTAATACCAAGAGTAATCTGCAGTGCCAGCGCTGCAAGCAACAGGTGGCTACCCGTTTTTGCCAGTGGCGCTAACTCAAGTTTTCCAGCTTTAAACCAGAAAACCGGGATAAGGAGAAATAACAGTGTTGCCAGTACCCTGTGATCAAACTGTACGGTGACGATATTTTCAAAAAAATTACGCCACACGGGAGAAAGGTCAAACAAGCCAACCGGGATTAACCGCCCGTCCATTAATGGGAAGGTGTTAAAGGCAAAACCTGCATGGGTGCCAGCAACAAAACCACCGCTTAATGCAGTGATAAAAATCACCGTGCTAATGATTAATGCCAGACGTGAGAGTGACGGGTTATGTTTGTCATTGTTTATTTTTGGATATAGTAAACCCAGGGCAACCCAGAGCATGTAACCGTATATGACAATGGCCAGTCCCAGGTGAGCGGTCAAGCGGTATTGGCTGACGTGAGGGTCGTTGACCAGGCCACTTTTTACCATGTACCAGCCCATCAGTCCCTGTAAACCGCCGAGTACAAACATGGTGATCAGTTTAGGCGTAAGCGCTTTTTCTATCTTTCTTTTAAACAGAAAAAACAGAAAGGGCAGCAGAAAAATCATACCGATAGAGCGGCCTAATAAGCGATGGCCATATTCAAACCAGAAAATCGATTTGAAATCGTCCAGTGACATATGGAAATTTTTCAGCTGGTACTCAGGGAATTGCTGATAAAGCAGAAAGCTTTCCTGCCATTCGGTCTGATTTAGCGGTGGCAATATCCCCATGATCGGTTCCCATTGCACCATGGAAAGTCCGGAACCGGTCAGCCGGGTGATACCACCGAGAATGATCATGCCAAAGATAGTTGCGCAACAAACTAGTAACCAGATAGCGATAGCTTTCTGATCTGTGTTATTCGACGTTACATGTGATTCTGACAAACTGGTTTCCTGTTGCGTGAAAAGCATTGGATTCTAATGCTTGTGGCCTGATCTGACAAACAAAGAAAAGCTTAACCGCAGAGGCGTCTGCGGTAAAATATTTGTTTTTAACATTAACCAGATTTACGTAAGAATGCATTCTTCGCCTTACGTATCATGGTTTTCATGGTGGTCTCACAGACCGGCTCATGATCGACCAGATGTGCGAGACCGTGTAAGCGTGAATCATGGGTTGAAAAATGCAACTGAAACCAGTCGTTCAGTTGTTGCTTAAATTTGTTTTCGTTCAGTTCTGTTGTACTTTCAAGCTCTTCGGTAATATCACGGATTTCATCTAGCAGACGTTCGTGATCAGCCTGATGTTCCTTAAAGTGATCATACTTGTGTTTTTCCATCATCTGCTCTTCCAGGGCAAAATGGGCTGATATGCTGCCATAGATATCACCAAGACTGTCGATAATATCTTCTTTGTCGGCCTGATCGTCAATCAGTGTGTAGATTGAATTAATCTCTTTAATCAGTTGCTGGTGCTCGTAATCAACACCCGGGACACCGGTACAAAATTCTTCTCGCCATTCAATTAATGTCATCAACAGGTTCCTGTATAAGCTTTAGCTATTTATTTTATTCAGAGCAGCTCTGTGTATTATTTAAATATGTTTTTATATTCTAATGATTCCCAAGCATCATGTATTGGTATTTTTATAGATATGGAGTATTGTTACCAGCAGATTATTTGCTCAGAAATTGTGCAGATTATTCTTAACATGGGGTTTTAGCCATGACGCAGGTCATGAATGCAGTATTTAGCCCGATGTGTTGTCTTTAGTAATAATGGTTCCGTCGTTTTAAGGTTTATTTAAAGTAGATTATGAGTCAGTTGATATAGGTCAAGTTATATTGGGCTATGTGCAGTAATCTGCCCGTCTGAGTGTGTCATATGGCACAGTTGAATGTGTCAGATGTCGGACTTTATGTATCTATTTCAAGCCTGTCGGAGGGTTTGTCGCAATTACTATAGTCAGTGGCCACTAACGTTAATAATAATTAGGAGACTTAAACTATGTCCCAAGAAGATAATATACCTAAGCCAGAACGAATTCCTTTTTTCCAGCGAATGCTCGATAACCCATTTTTATTGTTATTCATAGGTGTTGCCATGCCCACAGTTTTCTACGTTTTGTGGGGAATTATGGAAATCGCCACTATACCTGTCGCTGAATAAGGAGAAGATTAATGACTTCATTTTTACCCCCTTCAGAACGAATCTGGTGGAATGTCCCTGTTGGAAAACAGGAGATTGTATGGATAGGTATCGCACTGGTCTGGTGTTTAATCATGTTTTTTATGATGCCTTACTGGCACATTTACGGAAAACAGAACCTTTCTAACGAAGCCTATCAGACAACACCCGCAAAATTTCAGGCAAAAGTTGATGCCATGGTCGAGCAATACCAGGTTGGTGAAGAAGCCGGCTTTCCTATCGTTCGTCCACCTGCAGGCAGTGATGTATATATTCTGGGTAGACTGTGGCAGTGGTATCCGATTCTTGAGCTGGAGAAAGGCCAGTCATACCGCGTGCATCTTTCATCGATGGACTGGAATCATGGTTTTTCTTTACAGCCGGTGAATATCAACCTGCAGGTTCTTCCTGGTTATGAAATGGTTGTCACCATGACACCAGATCAAGCGGGTGACTATGCGATTGTTTGTAACGAATATTGCGGCATCGGTCACCACACCATGCTCGGCAAAATCATTGTGAAGGAGAAATAAAATGTCACAATTTAGAGTGTGCCCGGATACGGGTTTCTATTTTGACAAGTCCGCAGAGAGCCTGATGAAGGCGAATGCTGTGGCAGGTGCTGTTGCCCTGCTGATTGCCGGCATAATGGCGCTGGGTGTTGTCTTAACTCGCTGGCAGGAAGTGCATTTACTACCTGCCGATTTGTTCTATCAAGTACTGACTGCGCATGGTATCAATGCGCTGATCTTCTGGATTATCTTCTTTGAAATTGCGATTATGTATTTCGCATCTTCGGTTCTGTTGCGTACGCGACTGGCAGCACCTCGATGGGCCTGGGCCGGATTTGCCTTGATGATTATCGGTGCGGTGATGAATAACGTTGCAGTACTGCAGGGTAATTCGAGCGTGATGATGACCTCTTATGTGCCGATGCAGGCCGAGCCCCATTTCTATCTGGGTCTGATCCTGTTCGCTGTGGGTGCATTGATCGGCTGTTTCGTTTTTCTTGGCACATTAGTTATTGCCAAAGAAGACAAAACTTATGACGGCTCTATTCCACTGGTAACATTCGGTGCCTTAACAGCCTGTATCATCGCTGTTTTCACTATCGCCTGTGGTGCCATCATCCTGGTACCGACTTTCCTCTGGTCTATCGGTTACATTAATCATATCGATGCAGAGATGTACCGTGTTATCTGGTGGGGTCTGGGTCACTCCTCTCAGCAGATTAACGTAGCAGCACATGTATCTGTATGGTATCTGATCACGGGTGTTTTATTCGGTGCTCGTCCGATGTCAGAAAAAGTAAGTCGATCTGCGTTCCTGTTGTACATCTTCTTCCTGCAGCTGGCTAGTGCTCATCATATTCTGGTTGATCCAGGCATAAGCTCTGAGTGGAAAGTATTTAACACCAGTTACGCGATGTACCTTGCGGTACTGGCCAGTATGATTCATGGTCTGACTGTACCTGGCGCGATGGAAGTTGCGCAGCGCAGTAAAGGTTATACCAAAGGTCTGTTCGAATGGCTGCGTAAAGCGCCATGGGGTAATCCGGTATTCTCAGGTTTCTTCATCTCACTGTTTACCTTTGGTTTCATCGGCGGTATCACTGGTGTTGTTATGGGTACTGAGCAGATCAACCTGATCATCCATAACACCATCTATGTACCTGCACATTTCCACGCTACCGTAGTAACAGGTACAACGCTGACATTTATGGCATTGACTTACCTGTTGATTCCACTGTTATTCAGGCGTGCACTGTTCCTGCCATGGGTTGCTAAGATGCAGCCTTATGTATTCGGCGGCGGCATGACGATGATGATTCTGTTCATGTTAGGTGCGGGTACACTGGGTGTATCACGTCGTCACTGGGACATGGACTTCACCGGCGCAGCATTGAGCTTTGAGTACCCTGGTACGGCTTACATGATGATGGCGGTTGGCGCGATCGGTGGTGTTCTAGGTGTTGTTGGCGGTGCCATGTATCTTACCGTTACTGTTGGCTCATTGCTGTTCGGTAAGAAACTGGATGAAAATGCCGGCTTCCTGCAAAGCTTTGGTGTACCAATGCCTGCAAGTTCATACAATATTGAACAACCTGAGCGTTTAGAAATGGCTTCAAAAGTAGTCGAAGAACATGGTGATGGTGGCTTTGAAGCACCGGGCACATTTGTTCTAGCGATGGCTCTGTTGGTATGTTTTGTTGTTTATTACTTCATCAACTGGGATTACCTGTCATCCGTCTGGCCACTTAGCTAGAAAGCTATAAGGTCGTAAAAAACGCGGGGCTCTTTTGTGACCCGCGTTTTTTTTCGCCAGTAATAAATGTAGCTAATAGAATATCTGGTTTGCCGTTAGCCTTACTGCTACTAGCCAGACCATTAGGTTAATATAGGCGCATTATGCGATTTACCATTCTGTTAAGCAGTCTTTTACTGCTTCTAATTCCTTTGTCTGCTACGGGCGTAGATTATCTGTCTGCTGAAATACCGGTTAATAAAGAGGCCAAGCAGGAATTTGATTACGACGTGGCACTAAAAACCAGCCAGTCAGCTATCGGCAAGCAGCTGGCTAACCATGTCTTCATCAATGCTGAAGGTAAACGGGTAACGCTGGATGACTTTCGTGGAAAACCACTGGTATTGAGTATGGTTTACACCAGTTGTTACCAGATATGCCCGATGACCACCCGGCATTTGTCTAAAGTGGTGGAGAAGGCACGTGATGCATTGGGTGACGATAGTTTTTCTGTTGTCGTTATCGGTTTTGATACCAAGGTTGATACTCCTGATGCGATGCAATATTTTGCCAATAAACAGGGGATCAGTAATAAAAACTGGAACCTGTTGAGTGTTGCTGAAGAAGATTTAGCTGCATTGTCAGAAGACCTGGGATTTCTTTATTACCCAACATCCAGTGGTTTTGACCACCTGATTCAGGCAACGGTTATCGATGCTGATGGCAAAGTGTATCGGCAGGTTTATGGTCAGGTATTTGATACCCCGCTGCTGGTTGATCCATTGCTCGAACTGGTACTGGGACGTCCGCAACCCGCGCAATCGTTTATCTCGAGTTTGAGTAACAAGATCAAACTGTTTTGCACAACCTATGATCCACGCAGTGATGGTTATTATTTTGACTACTCGTTTTTTGTAGAGATATTTGTTGGCATTACAGTCATTTTCTTTATCGTGACTTTTATGCGACGAGAGTTGAAAAAGGGTAAAAAGCAGTCTGAGGGGTAACTAAGAAAATATTAACCGCAGAGGTTTATTGTTCTTGGCATCTCTGCGGTTAATGTTTTTAGTTTTGATTGTTCATTCCTTACCACTATTTAAGCGAGCTTGATATGAATCAAATTG
>CAJXZZ010000052.1 GCA_913065105.1 uncultured Gammaproteobacteria bacterium
CACGGCATCAAACCTGTTCTGTTAAGGTCGGCGATATTATCGTGGGTGGAAATGCGCCCATTGTAGTGCAATCTATGACCAATACTCACACTGCAGATGTGGCTGCGACCACACAGCAGATTATGCAACTTGCCAACGCCGGCTCTGAGTTGGTGCGTATAACCGTCAACGATAAAGACGCCGCCGCCGCCGTGGTACGTATTCGTGAATCACTTGATGAAAAACACTGTCATGTACCGCTGATTGGTGACTTTCATTTCAATGGTCATAAATTATTATCAGATTACCCGGACTGCGCTCAGGCTTTGGCCAAGTACCGTATAAACCCGGGCAATGTAGGCAAAGGCAAAAAACATGATACTCAGTTTGCCACCATGATCGAGCTTGCCTGCAAATACGACAAGGCTGTTCGCATTGGCGTCAACTGGGGAAGTATGGACCAGGCATTGCTAGCTGAACTGATGGATGAGAATGCTAGTTTGGATAAACCGCATGACGCCCATAATGTCATGCTGGAAACAGTCATCCGCTCGGCATTAGACAGTGCGAAACAGGCCGAAGCCATTGGCCTGACGAAAGATAGAATCATCCTGTCATGCAAGATGAGCGTGGTGCAGGACCTGGTCACCGTCTACCGTTCATTGGCACAGAGAGATAACTACGCCCTGCATCTTGGCTTAACTGAAGCCGGTATTGGTTCAAAAGGTATCGTTGCCTCTACTGCAGCGCTGAGTATCTTACTGCATGATGGTATAGGCGATACCATCCGTATCTCACTCACTCCCGAACCAGGGGCTCCACGTGAGAAAGAAGTGATCGTCGCTCAGGAAATCCTACAAACCATGGGGCTTCGTTCGTTTGTGCCACTGGTCACTGCCTGTCCAGGCTGTGGCCGAACTACCAGCACCTATTTTCAGGAACTGGCTTCACAGGTACAAAATTTTTTACGGGTACAAATGCCAACCTGGAAAGAAAAATATAACGGTGTAGAAGATATGTCAGTGGCGGTGATGGGATGTGTGGTTAACGGCCCAGGTGAAAGCAAACATGCCAATATTGGCATCAGCTTACCCGGTACAGGCGAACGTCCAGTGGCACCTGTGTATGAGGATGGTGAGAAGACCGTGACACTGAAAGGTGAAAATATCGCAGATGAGTTCGAACAGCTTATTTCAACTTATGTAGAACGCAGCTATAAAGCTAAATAAGTGAATAGTGAATTTTAGAACTAATCACCATTCAACATAAAACTATATTATTTATTTTTTTAACTATTCACTATTAGTTAATCACTGTTTTTAAGCGCTAGCCTGTTGAGTGTTTATATCGCGACGTTTGCGTATTGCAGAGGCCAAATTACGTAAACAAGTCTCCGTGCTCTGCCATGAAATACAGGCATCTGTAATGCTTTGACCGTAGGTTAGTGGCTGCCCTTCTATGACATCCTGACGCCCTTCCACCAGATGACTTTCTAACATCACACCAATTATTCGATTCTCGCCATCAGCAATTTGAGAGGCTACATTGTCACAAACATCCACCTGCCGGCGATAATCTTTCATGCTGTTTGCATGCGAACAATCGACCATCATTATCGGCTTCAAACCATATTTTTCCAGTTGCTCAGCAGCGTGCTGGACACTCTTGGCATCATAGTTTGGTTGTTTACCACCACGTAAAATAATGTGGCAATCATGATTCCCCCTGGTTGAAAAAATCGCTGAGTGCCCTTCTTTGTTTAATGACATGAACACATGTGGGCTAGATGCAGCTTTAACCGCATCAATAGCAATTTTAAACCCACCATCTGTACTGTTCTTGAAACCGACCGGGCAGGATAACCCTGATGCCAACTCACGGTGCCCCTGACTTTCAGTTGTGCGCGCTCCAATCGCTCCCCAGCTAACCAGATCGGCTACGTACTGAGGACTGATTAGATCAAGATATTCTGTCCCTGTAGGAACACCTTGAACCGCTAGATCAAGCAATAATTCGCGAGCCAGGCGTAAACCCTTATTAATTTTAAAGCTTTCATCCAGGTCAGGATCATTAATCAGGCCTTTCCAGCCAACCGTAGTACGAGGCTTCTCAAAATAAACCCGCATGATGATGCATAGATCATCAGCCATTTCATCCATTAGAACCTTTAATTTTGTCGCATATTCTCTGGCAGCATCGGGATCATGGACAGAGCATGGCCCAACCACGACCACCAGACGATCATCTTCACCGTGCAGAATATTATGTATGTTCCCACGAGCATGATAAACCGTTTCAGATGCCCGCTCGTCCATCGGAAACTCCTCGTGCAACTTAATGGGCGGAAGAACTTCCTGAAGTCCTGTAATACGTACATCATCGGTTTTAAAAATCATTGTTCTAGCCTTAAATACTCAATATCTACTTTAAATTATCTTCTATATATCAATTATATAGGAATAATAAAAAACTATCCCAGTGAAAATGAAAAGCTTTGCTATCAGCATCATAATTTACTTAATAATGTTGGCAGTTCGTGCAGACTGCTAATAACTGCGTCCGGTTCACAGGTTTCTAAAGTCCACTGTTTTTGCTCACGATTAAGCCAGATGGCATACACGCCTGCTGATTTTGCGCCGGAGACATCATTGATGGGGTCATCACCAATATGTACCATTTGCTGCGCGTTCACATTGGCCATTTTTTGCACTTGCCAATATATATCAGGTTCAGATTTCAACTTGCCGACTGATGCTGCATTTAATGCAAAATCAAACCAGTGGTCGACACCTGTTTTTATGGTATCGGCATTACCATTAGTTAAACTAACCAGGCGAAAATCCTTCTTGAGTTCATCGAGTACCGGTTCTACATCGTCAAATAAAGTTACCTGCTGGCGCGCTGCATAAAATATATCAAACGCAGGTTTTATCCAGTCATCCGTTAATCCAAATTCCACCGCTAATTGTTCAAATGATTTAATGCGTAACTGCGTCAAATCATGAGCCAATTCAGGATAGCTATTTATTAGCGAGAGTCTTTTTTCGCGTAGCTGATAGACATCATAACTGCTGGCGATTACTGAAACATTAGCTGAGAGCCATTTATATAATAATTCTTCTGCGCGCAGAATAGTTGGAAAGCACGGCCACAACGTATCATCAAGATCAAAACTTAAGACTTTAATCGTTTGTGACATGATGTATAAAAATAATTATTGAGAACAACGATAAAAATGTGTCTATAAATTAGTTGACCAGAATTTCCATCTGATTCTTAACTAAAATTTCTGCTTGAGTTTCCATTAAAACATTTGTGGTACTTATGGTATCCACAGGTAAGGTTTTATCTTGTATGACATCTAACGATTTTGTTTCAGGCGTCAAATTTTTACCGCTTTTTTCAATGATAGCTGGCTGCTTTATATTTTCAGTACGTGCAATATTTGTATTGTTTTCAACCGAAAACCTCACTAAATAGCCATTACCGCTCTGATTGCGTTTATATTGTTCTAATGCTGAAAGCGCTGCATTCTTATCAACAAAATATCCAAATCTAACGTTATAACGCACTTCGTTTTTGTTGTTAGTATAATCTGATATATACGCATCTAATTGTTGAGCCTGCAACTTTCTCATCATATTTTCTGCGTTTATCAATCGGCCATACATCCCTACCTGTATTGAATATTTAATTTTATTTAATTCATCAGATGTAAATGAGCTTACTGCTACCAGCTGATTTTTTTGAATCACGTCTATGTCGGTATTAGTACTAATTTTATTTTTAGCTTTTCCTGAGGGTGTTGTTTCACTTATCCCATTAACGAACGTTTCAACACTCGCTGCCTGAATATTTTTACTTTCAGCATTAATACTTTGTTTTGCAGCTAATGGCTTATCGTCACCAAGCTTGCTATCCACAGAAAAGGCCAAATCTTGGCTGCCTGCATTACTTATTTCTGGCGTCGTTTTATTCGCAACTATCTGATGAGCTATTTTCTTCGACTTAAGTTCGGGTTGATCTACATCTATTTCTTCACCTGCTTCAATGGATTCTGGTATCTGCGGCTCGATATCGATGTTTATACCTGTGATTTTCTCGGGCAAAGATAATGGCACTGACACGCTATCAGTCAGATAAAAAGATGCTGCCTGTTGATGTCCAAAAAGAAAACCAGTTGAAAAGACAAAAATCGCTGTCAGCGTTGAGATGAAGCCGAGTTTTATCAGGTCACGGCTGTCGATTAATATAGGCGCCATTTAGGTACAATAAGTGATAGATTCAAGGAAGTATTACAACGTCTATTTTAGCTCACCTATTGTTTATAAACATAATTTATTGCAAATAAAACAATAACCTGGTCATAAAACAACAAACTGAATTTCGTACTTAACCTATTAGTAGACACATCAGAAAACACCGCGTTATGACCTCACGCAAGGAAACATCAATAGTCACACCACAACATACTGATTTCATTGAAAATCTATAAAAACCATACATTTTTAATGTTATCTATCGATTTTTTTATATGAAAGTGCTATATTTTCATCAGTTGTCGAAAAAATGACAGATTTTCAAAATTTACACCTATCACTGTCGACACTTAATTGTTCAAAAATGTAAATTACTAAAATTAAAATAACTAAATCTCAGAGCAAGCGATTTAGTCTATTTTTCATTGCGCCTGTATATTTACTATGGAGTAAATTATGTTTGCCTCACTCATTCGAATGTCACTCGTCGTTATAACCCTGTATGGTTTTTTTGGTAGCAGTAATGCATTCGCAACACAGGCGCCAGATTTTAAACTTGAAGGTCAACAGAAACCGGTCGAATTAAGTAATTATCGTGGCCAGGTTGTCTATCTTGATTTCTGGGCATCATGGTGCCAGCCTTGTCGCAAATCTTTTACCTGGATGAACAAAATGCAATCTCTATATGGCAAGGAAGGCTTTAAGGTTATAGCAATTAACCTTGATGAGTCTCGAGAGCAGGCGAATAAATTTTTACAACAAGTCCCCGCAGGTTTTGATGTTGCATTTGATCCTCGTGGCAACACCGCCGAAAGCTATCAAGTGAAAGCAATGCCTAGTTCATACATTATCGATAAACATGGAAAAGTAGTACACGCCAACCTGGGATTCCGTGGTAATGACGAAAAAAAACTTGAAGAAAAAATTAGAAATCTTATTCACCAATCTACAGTTGCCAGCAGATAACGACCTATCGTTTTAATAGCATAATTATAAAAAAACAATAAACAAAAAAGCCATGACATATTTTCATGGCTTTTTTGTTTATTGTATAGCTACACTCACTTACTCAGTCGGTATATCTATCCATTGATACCAATAGTCAAACAAGTTTTTATCATAACAGGCTAGTGCCGATCGAATTTCAAGTTGACCTCGAAAAACCTCTTCATTATCTAGTGATATTGAGTGACCACCAGCTTCACGAAAAATCAAACTGCCCGCTGCATAATCCCACAACTTTTGCCCGCCGTGCAAATAAATGTCAAATCGTCCCGCTGACATCCAGCACCAGTCGATGGCGGAAGAACCGATATTTCTTTGTGATGCAAAAATACTTTCAGTAACGAGTTTAATCGCCAATTTTTCCGGCAGGCGTTTTAAATCAATCTCTGCAATAATGGGTTTACCTTCAGTAGACTTCAGCTGCTCATGATCCATCAACTCATCATTTAAATATGCACCCTGCCCTTTTATCGCACTGAACATTTCATCTCGAACCGGATCGTAAATAAGACCTAGCTGTTGTTGTTTATCAACAATCAGTGCAATTGAAACCGCAAAAAAAGGCAGGCCTGCCGCATAATTACTGGTGCCATCGAGTGGATCAATACACCAGTAAGCACAACCCTTATCTATCACGGACTGTTGCTCGTCATCGCTCATTTCTTCACCAAGAATTTCATACATCGGCCAGTGATGTTTTAATTCTTTCTCTAAACGATTTTGCATCGCAAGGTCAGCAGGTGTCACAACACTACCGTCTTCTTTATACTCAAATTCAGAATGACCAAAATCTTTTAGTAACTCTTCTTTCGCAGCAACTTTGACTAACAACTTTAATTTTTCTAAATCGGGAAATGACATTTAACTGTTTTTTTAATAGTTATTAGAGCGCTTTGAACGATATATATTTCGTTTTGAGCATTTTACCAGGGAATGTCGCTTCCATCGATGTCTATAAAGCGACCACTATCCTCAATTGTTAATGATAATAAATGACTAAACAATTGCTCAACACATTCACGTGTTGTAATTTCCGCATCGGGGCCACCCATATCAGTTTTTACCCAACCGGGGTGTAACGCCACGCTGATGATGTTCTGCTCTTTTAAGTCGATGGAAAGACTTTTTACCACCGCATTTAACGCCGCTTTGCTAGATCGATAAATATAACTATTACCATAGCCATTATCAGCCATGCTACCCATTTTGCTGCTCATACAGGCAACGAGTTTTCGTTTACCCATGAGGAGCTGCTCCGAAAATGCTTCAACCATTTTTAATGGTGCAATGCTGTTTACCTGAAAAGCTTGCAGCCAGCTTACTACATCAACACTACCAAAATTATTTTTATCAGAACCATAAATACCAGCATTATTAATTAATATATCAATGGGATCATTGCGCAACTCATAAGACAATGCCTGTAACGTGCTCAGTTCCTGCATATCCGCAATATGAACACTGATTTTCCCATTGGATAACTTTGCAATATTAAATAATTTATCAGCAGTATTAGGGTTTCGACAACAGGCAAACACACGCCAACCCTGCTCCATAGAGTACCTGACCATTTCTAGGCCAATACCCCGATTTGCACCTGTAATTAATATATTCATGATTTCATTTAGTTTTAATAAGAAGTGATTTTGCCATACTCATGGACTGGTTTACATCGTATCGTTTTACTACCTCGCCACACCGCCATCCTTGGCTCTTTGTGGCATACCGTACTTCCTGTCATGGCCACACCGCCATCCTTGGCTCCTTGTGGCATACCGTACTTCCTGTACATAAAAAAACCGTTTAATGATTTCTCAATCACTAAACGGCTTCTGAAATACTTATGAAGTTATATATTAACCAAGATTATAAATCTGATTCATATAAAATTGTTCATATTCATCACCTGGCAGCGGTTTACTCCAATAATAACCCTGGCCATATTGGCAACCAATGCTTTTTAATACATCTAACTGCCTGTCATTCTCAACACCTTCAGCAAGCAATCGCAGCTTCAAGCCGCGTGTTAAACCTGCAATGGCGTCAACAACCGCTGAATCTTCCCGATTATCTGGTATTCCGGTAACAAACGCACGATCAATTTTAACCACATCGACAGGAAAATCCTTAAGAAAAGCCAGTGATGCATATCCAGTACCAAAATCATCAAGCATTACCTGCATACCCATGGCACGTAACTTTTTCAATGTAGCTTCTACTTCACCAACATTATCAATCAATGTACGTTCAGTAACCTCTACAGATAGTGATGAAGCATCAATATTATTTTCAGCAATAGCCTGGGTAAATATAGCAACCAGATCCTGTTCTTTAAATTGGCGAGGCGCCAGATTTATAGATACGTGCTGATCATTCAATCCTGCAGCTTGCCATACACTGATCTGCTTACAGACACTAAATATTAACCATTCACCCAGAGCAACTATCAATCCACAATCTTCTACTACAGAAATAAAATCATTGGGTTGAATCATACCTTTGTCTGGATGCTGCCAGCGCAACAGCGCTTCCACGCCAACAATCTCATTTTTGTGTATATCAATGACTGGTTGGTAATGAATCAGGTATTCATCATTTTCAAAGGCAGATTTTAAATTATTTTCTAGATCAAGGCGCGCCATCGCGCTAACGCTCATCTCCGGTTTATAAAACTGGAAACAGTGACGACCATTTTCTTTAGCACGAAACATTGCGGTATCAGCATTTTTTAATAATGTACGTGCATCTTTACCATCTTCTGGAAAAACGGCTATACCGATGGATGCGCTGGTATAGGTTTCCTGGTCATCCAATCGAACATTATGTTCCAGAATAGTAGTTAAATTATCAGCGATAGAGATAGCATCCTCCGGGCCATCAATGCCTTCAATAATTACTGCAAATTCATCACCACCAAGACGCGCAATGGTATCAGCACGACGTAATGATTTTGCAATAAGCTCACCAACGGCTTTGATTAATTTATCACCAGCATCATGACCAAATGAATCGTTAACCAGTTTAAAATCGTCGATATCAACTAACATCAATGCCATTGAAGTACGACTGCGTTCTGAGCGAATTATTGACTGTTCAAGACGGTCAGCAAACAATAAGCGATTAGGTAAATTTGTTAATGTATCGCGATAAGCCAGTAATTGAACTTTACGCTCAGCGATAACTTTGGCAACCACAGATTTTACACGATGTTTTAGTACCGCCCATTTGATGGGTTTGGTTATAAAGTCTATTGCGCCAACTTCATAAGCACGTTCAACAGACGCATCATCATCTAATCCAGTAATCATCATCACCGGAATATCCGTATGACCTTTCTCTTTTATTTGCTGACAGGTAGTAAAGCCATCCATACCTGGCATCACAGCATCCAGTAAAATTAACGCAGGATGGTGCTTTTCAACCGCTTTAATTGCTTCAAGGCCATCAGAGGCCTCGACAATGTCAAAATCTTCAGACTCGAGCACATGGCGTACCATCAGGCGAATTGATGGATCATCATCAGCCAGCACGACGATAGGTCTTTCTTCGTATTTTTGGGTATCACTAAACAGTGAAACGACATTCGACATAAGCTACAGCTCCCGATTATTGGCTCTCATAAGACAGGCAACTACTTCATTCCATGCCCCAGTCCACCTGATCATACTAGTATATTTATCAATTGTAGACCTAGAGCACTGTAAGCGCCACGATATCCACATGAAATCACTGATAAAAAGTTAGTTTTCCTTTAAAAAATAGTAACTCAGCTAGAGATGAAAAGACACACCTTTCATCTGCTAACTGATAAGAAATAACAGGTGAAAATCTAGTAAAAATGCAGCTAAATGCTTACTTTAGGCTTTTTTCCACCAGTTCAGTGACATCTTTAGACAGTTTTGGTAATGATATCAACCTTTCCAACTCAGATTTCATCAATTGCTGGCGAGTTTCATTATATCGCCGCCAACGTGTTAGCGGCACACATAAACGCGAGGCAATCTGCGGATTCATACCATCGATTGTCTCTATATAATTTCCCAGTAGATTATATCCAAACCCGTTAATGTCATGAAAACACACTGGGTTCGCTGAACAAAATGCGCCTAGCAATGAGCGTACTCGGTTAGGATTTTTAATATCGAAATCATCATGTAAAAACAGCTGCTTTACTCTTTTCTTTGCCGATGCATGAGGGATGGTGGCCTGCACAGTAAACCACTTATCCATCACCAGATTGTCCTGGCTCCACTGTTGGTGAAATTCGTCGATTATATTATTCGCACTTTCGGTTTCATGATGTACCAGTGATCTAAATGCGGCCATTTGATCCGTCATATTATCTGCTGACTGATACTGCTTTTTGGCTAACGCTTCGCCCTGCTCACCAAGATACATCAAATAAGATAATGCCTGGTTGCTTAAAAAACGCTCCGCCATAGATGCAGGCGACAAATTATATTCACCCTGTGAATTTTCATGATAAACGCGAAGTAGATCCTGCTCTAAATTCTGTGCTAACTGCGAATAAATAAATTCTCTTGCCTGATGTATCGCATCAACATCAATAACCGGCATCATCTCGCCGATATACGTCAATGATGGCAATGTTATGGCGCGTGCAATCAATGCCTTATCAAGTACTTTATCGTTTAACGTTTTTTGGCAGGCATTAATATAATAATCTGGCAAAATCAGTTGCCTGCCAGAATTAATCATCTCAATCAGAGATAAAATTAATCGGGCCGATAATTGCTGTCCCGCTTCCCAGCGATTGAAGTCATCCGCTTCATGCGCCATACAAAAAGCCAGCTCTTCATCATCACGTTCAAAATGCACTTTTACCGGTGCAGAATATCCCTGCAAAATAGATAGCAGTGGTTTCTCTTCTATATTTTTAAATTCAAATTTCTGCTTCGTATCGGTAAAGTTTAAAACCATGTGTTTCTGAGTTAGCTGTTGATCGAAATTTAGCTGCAAAGACATTAATTCAGCAGACTGATTCATCAGGCTGATTTTTACCGGTATATGAAATGGAAGCTTTTCGTCCTGGCCAGGTGTTGCTGGTGTGTCTTGTGACAACTCCAGAGTGTATGTTTTTTCATTTTCATCAAAAATCTCTTTGACAGAAATTTCCGGTGTGCCCGCCTGTTTGTACCAACGCCTAAACTGATTCAAATCAACCTGACTGGCATCTTCCATAGCACGAACAAATTCTTCCGTTGTCACCGCCTGACCGTCAAAACGTTCGAAATATAAATCCATCCCCAGGCGAAATTTTTCTTTTCCTAGCAAAGTATGAATCATACGAATAATTTCTGCACCTTTGTTATACACGGTGACGGTATAGAAATTATTTATTTCCTGATACGAATCTGGCTGAATCGGATGCGCCATCGGACCTGCATCCTCAGCAAACTGAGCCGTGCGTAATATATTGACGTCATCGATTCTTTTAGGCGCTGCGGAGTTCATATCAGCCGTAAATTGCTGATCACGAAACACCGTTAGACCTTCTTTCAGTGTTAATTGAAACCAGTCACGACAGGTTACGCGGTTACCGCTCCAATTATGAAAATATTCATGACCAATAACGCCTTCTATGCCGATAAAATCAGTATCAGTTGCGGTATCCTGCTTAGCGAGTACATATTTAGAATTAAAAACATTTAAACCTTTATTCTCCATCGCGCCCATATTGAAATCATCAACGGCTACGATATTGTAAACGTCAAGGTCATATTCCCTGCCAAAGGTTTCTTCATCCCATTGCATAGACTTCTTAAGCGAAACCATTGCAAAATCACACTGATCAATATTGTGGTGCTGTACGTAGATACGACATAACACATCACGACCATTCATCGTTGTATAGTGGTCTTCAATAAATGATAGATCACCAGCAACCAGTGCAAACAGGTAACAGGGCTTTTTAAATGGGTCATGCCATTTCGCCCAATGACGACCGTCATCATATTCACCTGACTCGACAGGATTGCCATTAGACAAAAGGACTGGATATTTTTTCTTGTCGGCAATTACTGTGGTGGTAAATAAAGCCATTACATCCGGTCGATCAAGAAAATAAGTGATCTTCCTAAAACCTTCTGCTTCACATTGTGTGCAATAGTTGCCACTGGATTTATACAAACCTTCAAGTGAAAAGTTTTCCTGCGGCTTTAAAAAAGTTTCTATTTCAAGCATAAACTGGTCGGGCACATCAAACACAGTTAATGTTGTATCCGTCACTTCATAGGCACTACTATCGAGTAGCACCTTATCTATTTTCACCTCTCCTAACTCAAGACATTCCCCCATCAAAACTAATGAAGAAGTTTCATCTGAGGTATTTTTTTTAAGCTTAAGCACTGAAAGCACACGGCTTTTTTCTTCGTCAAGCTCAAAGGTAAGTTCAACGTGATCAATCAAAAAATCAGGTTGCTGATATTCTTTAAGATAAATAGTTTTTGACTGATGATCTAAATCTTTCATTGGAGTATTTGTTAAAGATGAAGTTAAAAAACAAAAGGATAACATAAAAGAAAGCACTACCATCTATGGCTGAACTTTATATTATTTTAATTAGTTAAGAGAACTTATAGGTCTGCCCTATAAAACGTTTCAGCAGCAGAAAAAAGAAAAGCAGCCTAAAAGAAAGCTGCTTTTTGTGTGGTCGGGATAGCAAGATTTACGCAATACTTCCTTGCATTGCGCCCTTCGGGCCGGCCATAAAACGGCCGTTAAAAATAGTTCTGAGCACCAGGGATGATGGAAATGCAATAAAATTGACGAGATCAATTTTTGCCTGCCATTTTTCATCAACCTGACAATACGCGCCATATAAAACATGACGCTAAAAAACAACTCCTATCAACCATACAAATAAAAAAGTCACCTCAAAAACGAGGTGGCTTTTTTATTTGGTCGGGATAGCAGGATTTGAACCTGCGACCACTTCACCCCCAGTGAAGTGCGCTACCAGGCTGCGCTATATCCCGAAGGGTGCATAGAATACACGAAAGTTTTTTGAATCGAAACAGTCCATTCGATATATCGACAGGTTCATTTGTTTCAAATCTGAAATAACTGCCATACTCAATACTAAAAATACTCGTGCAATAAAAAAGGCCGGTTAAAACCGGCCTTTTTTATTGTTTAATTCTGCAGTTATCTGAGTATTGCTAACAAGCCTTCCAGCTCATCTCGCATCTGGCGAATTATCTGCTGACTTTGCGTATTATCATCAGCTACTTCTTCACCCGTCAATTTTTGTCTTGCACCACCAATGGTATAACCCTGGTCGTATAATAAGCTTCGAATCTGACGGATTAAAATAACATCATGACGTTGATAATAACGTCTATTACCACGGCGTTTAACAGGTTTTAATTGAGCAAACTCTTGTTCCCAGTAACGTAATACATGGGATTTAACTCCACATAATTCACTGACTTCCCCTATAGTGAAGTAGCGCTTTCCTGGTATGACGGGTAATTCGTTATTATTGCTGGCTTCCAGCATATGCTTCTACTCTTTGCTTGAGTTTCTGTCCGGGTCTGAAGGTTACGACACGACGTGCGGAAATGGGAATTTCTTCCCCTGTTTTTGGATTACGACCAGGTCGCTCTGTTTTATTTCTTAAAACAAAATTTCCAAATCCAGAAAGTTTTACATGATTAGCGTCGCCCAACGCAGCCCGAACCTCTTCAAAGAACAATTCAACCAGTTCCTTGGCTTCGCGCTTATTTAAGCCCAATTCTTCGTATAAACTTTCTGCCATATCGGCTTTCGTCAATGCCATACCTACTCCCGAAGTGTAGCAGCAAATTGTTGATTTAGTGTAGAAACGATATTTCCAATTTCAGTATCGACTTCTGTGTCGGTAAGAGTGCGGGAAAACTCCTGTAAAATCAAGCCGAAAGCGACACTTTTTGTGCCTTCAGCTACCCCTTTGCCCTGATATATATCAAATATTTGCGTTTCTTTAACCAAATCCGAGGATGACGCTTTAATTACTGACAATATATCTGCGACTGGTAAGGCTTCATCGACCAGAATTGCCAGATCACGTCTAACTTCTGGAAAACGCGACAGCGGTGAAAATGCAGGAACATTATTGTTTACAATTGCAGATTGTTTCAATTCAAAAACATACACTCTTTGGTCGATATCTAGCGCCTTTTGAACTTCTGGATGCAATGCCCCTACCCAGCCAACAATCTCGTCATTCTGCCTAATACAGGCGCTCTGGCCTGGGTGTAATACTGGATTCTCTGCTGCTGTAAAAATTGAATCTGCCTCAGAAAAAGACAGTAAAGCTTCTACATCCGCCTTAACATCAAAAAAATCAACTTTTTGTGTTTTTTCCGCCCATTGCTCATGATGTAAATCACCACAGATTACGCCAGCAAACATCGGTTCCTGAGTAATTGCATCTACCCCAGATGTTTCAGACTCTGGTTTGAAACATAAACCCGTCTCAAACAGACGCACGCGGCTTTGCTGGCGGTTTACATTATGTTTCAATGCGTTAAGTAAACCTGCCCACATGGTGGTTCGCATAACGGACATTTCAGAAGACAATGGATTCGCCAGGGCAATCGTTGGTGCCTGAGGATCTAAAATTTTCTGCCATTTTGGATCAACAAAACTGTAACTAATCGCTTCAAAATAACCGCGGTTAACAAGGCACCTTTTAAGTGTATTCAGTGAATTTTCTGCTTCAGGCTGCACCTGAACAACAGCGTGATAACTAGGCCTGGTACGCGGAATATTGTTATAACCGTAGACTCGAACAACTTCCTCCAGCAAATCAGCTTCAATCTGTATATCAAAACGGAAACTCGGCGCTTTCACTAACCAGCCATCGGGATATACTTTCACTTCCATGCCCAGACGCCTGAGTATCTCTGTCACTTCGTCCTCGGCTAACTCGATACCAAGCACGCGTTTAATTTGATTCGAGCGCAGATGAATAGGTATCGCTGCTTCGGGATGATGAGTCGTTTTATGTTCTATTACAGGTCCAACATCGCCACCACAGATCTCACGGATTAATTCAGTCGCACGTTCGATCGCATGCACCTGCATCTCTGTATCTACACCACGTTCAAAACGGTGCGATGACTCTGTATGCAAACCGTAACTACGGGCTTTACCAGCGATAATTTCCGGTTTGAAGAACGCGCTTTCAAGGAAGATATCAGTGGTGGAATCATCCACCGCTGAATCTTCACCACCCATCACGCCCGCCAGTGCTAGAATTTTAGAATCATCCGCTATTACTAGCGCAGTTTCCTGTAGATCAATACTTTTACCATCCAATAAGGTGACTTTTTCATGGTTTTTAGAAAACCGCACCTGTATTTTTCCGTCTAATTTCTGTAAATCAAACGCATGCATCGGCTGACCCAGCTCCAACATCACATAATTAGTAACATCAACAACCGGACTTAATCCGCGTATTCCACTACGACGTAAACGTTCCAGCATCCACAAAGGTGTTTTAGCTTTGACATTGACACCTCGAATAACTCGCCCGGCATAATACGTACAGGCTTCATCGGCCTGTATTTCAACAGGAAATGTATCGTTAATTGTTTGTTTGTAGGGCGCCCATAGCTGCTCTGTGACTTCACACTGGTTGAGCACACCCAGTTCACGTGCAATACCAGTAATACTTAAACAGTCACCACGATTGGGAGTTAAATCCAGCTCGATAATATTATCTTCGAGTTGTAGATACTCCCGTATATTCTGCCCAATAGGTGCATCGTCTGGCAATTCCATTAAACCCTCTGCACTATCAGCCAGACCCAGCTCTTTTTCCGAGCACAGCATGCCGGAAGACGCCACTCCACGTAATTTTGCCGGTTTGATTTTTAATGGTTTTTCACCAGTGGCTCCTGGTAATAGCGCACCTATTTTTGCCAGTGGGATAACCAGTCCTTGCCTGACATTGGCTGCACCACAGACAATTTGCAGTATTTCAGTACCATCAGTCACCTGGCAGACATTTAACTTGTCTGCATCAGGATGTTTTTCCAATGACTCAACACGGGCAACTACTACTTCAGTGAACTCACCAGCGGCTGGTTCGACACTATCGACCTCCAGACCTGCCATGGTCAACTGGTCACACATTTCCTGCGTTGAAATTGATGGATTCGCCCAGCTTCTTAACCATTGTTCGCTAAATTTCATGTCCTGCTCCTAAGCGAACTGCTGTAAAAATTTAAGGTCATTTTCAAAGAATAAGCGTAAATCATTGACCCCATAACGCAACATGGCGAGACGCTCTACTCCCATACCAAAAGCATAACCGGTATATTTTTCAGTATCGATGCCGGCCGACTCAAATACTTTTGGATGCACTATGCCGCAGCCTAAAACTTCTAACCAACCGGTATGACTACACACGCGGCAACCTTTGCCTTCACACATCACGCATTGGATATCAACTTCAGATGAAGGTTCTGTAAAGGGGAAATACGATGGACGAAATCGTGTTTTTAGATCTTCGTTCTCAAAAAATTGCTTAAGGAAATCTGCCAGTGTCCCCATCAGATCGGCAAAACTTACATTTTCATCCACCAGCAATCCTTCGACCTGATGAAACATTGGCGTATGGGTTAAATCAGAATCGCAGCGATAGACACGGCCCGGTGCGATGATGCGGAGCGGTGGTTCATTGGTTTCCATGTGTCTCACCTGCACCGGTGAGGTATGCGTACGCAGCAGGGTATTCGCATCAAAATAAAAGGTATCGTGCATGGCACGCGCAGGATGATGCGATGGGATATTTAATGCTTCGAAATTGTGGAAGTCGTCTTCTATTTCAGGGCCCTGCTCAACAGTAAATCCGAGACGGGAGAATAGATCTTCGATCCTTTCCATGGTTTTTGTCACCGGATGCAAACCACCGATATTTTGCCCACGGCCAGGCAATGTCACGTCAACTTTTTCACCAGTCAGGCGTGCATTTAATTTTTCAGTTTCCAGGGCTTGCTTACGCTGCTCTAATGTTTGCTGCACATCACGCTTCGCATTATTAATATCCTGGCCAGCGATTTTTCGTTCATCCGCAGGCAACTTACCCAATGTTTTTAACAATGAGGTCAGCTCACCTTTTTTACCAAGATAATCAACACGAACCTGATCTAGACTTTCCAGATTGTCAGCCGCATTTATTTTATCTTGCGCATCTGCGGTTAACTTTTGTAAATCCACGCTTCAACTCCCGTATGAAGTACTTTTAAAAACTTTGCACCACAGAGGTGCGGCGACGCTGAGAAAAACTTTGTGTGCTTATTTCGCTGAAAGCGAAACAAGTTAAAATTTTGTGCCTCTACGGTTAATAATTGTTTTATAAACTCACAATACCGCATCGCCTTCCTGGTTCTTTGCGGAATACCGTACATCCCTGGGTATGCGCCGCTCTTTGCCATCCATGGCACCACGACATACCGTACATCCCTGGGCATATTCGCACCGCCATCCCTGGCTCTTTACGATATACCGCCCATCCCTGGGCATAAAAAAAGGGGAAGCACGCTCCCCCTTTTGTACCGATTAAGCATATTCAGGCATTAATCTGCCCGAATGACACTCACAACAATTAGGCCGCGAGTGCTTCTTTAGCTTTATCAGCGATTTGTGTAAAAGCAGCCATATCGTGTACAGCTAAGTCAGCCAGTACTTTACGGTCAATCGCAACGTCCGCTTTAGTCAGACCATTGATCAAACGACTGTATGACAGACCGCATTCATGTGCAGCTGCATTAATACGAACAATCCATAATGCACGGAATATACGTTTTTTAACACGACGGTCACGATAAGCATATTGACCGGCTTTGATAACGGCCTGATGAGCTACACGATATACACGACTGCGTGCACCGTAATAACCTTTTGCTTTGGCTAAAACTTTTTTATGTTTAGCTCTGGCTTGTACGCCTCTTTTTACTCTTGGCATTGTTCTATTCTCCGCTTAGACGTATGGCAACATGCGTTTAAGCATCTTCTTATCGTTTTCATGAACTAGTGCATCATCACGTAAATGACGTTTACGCTTAGTGCTCTTCTTGGTCAAAATGTGACGACGATGCGATTTACCACGTTTAAATCCACCGGAGCCGTTTTTGCTAAAACGCTTGGCAGCTCCTCGGTTTGTTTTCATCTTAGGCATAAGCCTTCTCCAAATCTAAAATTCTTTTCTGTTAACTTAATAACAGCTAACTTAATTACTGTTACTTGTTGGTCTTTTTAGGCCCTAGTACCATAACCATCTGGCGACCTTCCATACCTGGCATTTGTTCGACGTTAGCAATCTCTTCCAGATCAGCCACCACACGCTTCAACAATTCCATACCCAGTTCCTGATGCGCAAATTCACGCCCTCTGAAACGCATGGTTACCTTGGTTTTATCACCAGCTTCAAGAAATTTGGTTAGCTTACTCAGCTTGACTTTATAGTCACCAACCTCGGTACGAGGACGGAACTTGATCTCTTTAACCTGTGTGCGACGCTGTTTCTTTTTCGCACCCTGCTTTTTCTTACTGTTTTCAAATCTGAATTTACCGAAATCCATAATTCGGCAAACAGGTGGTTCCGCATTAGGAGAAACTTCGACTAAATCCAATGCAACGCTTTTTGCTCTAGCTAGAGCCTCTTCGCTTGTCAAGATGCCGAGTTGCTCACCTTCATGGTCAATAACCCGTACTTCAGGATAAGTGATGTCGCCATTTATGCGCGTCTTTTTTGGTGAAGCGATGGTTTTATTCCTCCAAAACAGCATGACCGCGGCACGCGATCTCCGATGAGAACCGGTTCGCTACATCATCAATTGACATAGTTCCCAGGTCTTCACCGCTTCGCGTGCGGACGGCCACTGTATTCGTTTCAAGCTCCCGATCGCCGATAACCAGCATGTAGGGAACTCGTTGTAAAATGTGTTCGCGGATTTTATAGCCTACCTTCTCATTTCTCAAGTCCAATTCGACCTTAAATCCTTGCGAAGCAAGATTTTTTTGCACTTTTTGGGCAAATTCAGCCTGTTTGTCGGTAATGTTGAGAATTACGGCCTGAACAGGCGCCAACCAGAGTGGAAATTTAGCTTCGTGTTCTTCGATCAAAATACCGACAAATCGCTCCACTGAACCCAATATTGCACGGTGCAACATTACCGGCACACGACGACTATCATCAGCAGCAATATACTGCGCATCCAGCAGGCCCGGCATGGAGAAATCAACCTGCATGGTGCCACACTGCCATTCACGCCCCAGACAGTCTCTTAATACAAATTCAATCTTAGGACCATAGAAAGCACCCTCACCCGGCTGTAGTTTCCAGTCCAATTCTTTGTTGTCCAGCGCTACTTCCAGCGCTTTTTCAGCTTTATCCCAGGCTTCGTCATCACCGACACGTTGTTCTGGGCGCGTGGATAACGCCACCTGGATATTGGTAAAGCCAAAGTCATTATAAACTTCATAAACTAAATCTATAAATGCTGATACCTCATCCTGCAACTGATCTTCAGTGCAGAAGATGTGTGCATCATCCTGCACAAAATTTCTCACTCGCATCAAACCGTGCAATGTGCCCGAGGGTTCATTGCGGTGACAGGAGCCAAACTCAGCCAGACGTAATGGCAGATCGCGGTAGCTCTTCAAGCCCTGATTGAACACCTGTATATGGCAGGGGCAGTTCATCGGTTTGATCGCGTAGTCACGACTCTCTGAATGCGTGGTAAACATCATGTCACCAAACTTATCCCAGTGGCCCGATTTTTCCCACAGGCTACGATCAACGATCGATGGTGTATGAATCTCCTGATAATCATGCTGACGCAGTTTTTCACGGATATAATTTTGCACCGTAAGATAAATAGACCAGCCCTTCTCATGCCAGAACACCATGCCCGGTGCCTCTTCCTGCATATGAAAGAGATCCAGCTTTTTAGCCAGCTTACGGTGGTCACGTTTTTCAGCTTCTTCCAGCTGATGCAGATAAGCATTTAACTGTTTCTTGTCTGGCCAAGCAGTGCCGTAAACACGCGTCAGCATCTCATTGTCTGAATCACCGCGCCAATAGGCGCCGGCAACTTTCATCAATTTAAAGCCTTTACCCAGTTTCCCGGTGCTTGGCATGTGCGGACCACGGCAGACATCAAACCACTCACCCTGGCGATAGAGTGAAACCTCCTCACCCTCAGGAATAATGTCTTTTATAATCTCTACTTTGTATTTTTCACCGATATCGCTAAAGATTTTTACCGCTTCATCCTTATCCACAACTTCACGTTCTATCGGCAGGTCGCGCTTAACGATCTCGCGCATGCGATCTTCGATAACTTTTAAATCATCATCAGTAAAAGGTTTGTCTCGGGCGAAATCGTAATAAAAACCGTTTTCGATCGCTGGACCAATGGTTACCTGCGTGCCTGGGAATAATTCCTGAACAGCCTGCGCCATTATATGTGCGGCATCGTGACGCATCAGCTCTAAAGCATCTTCGTCACGAGAGGTGACTATGGCAAGCTCAGCATCAGATTCTATAAGGTATGAAGCATCGACCAGCTCACCATTGACACGACCAGCCAGGGTCGCTTTCGCCAGACCGGGGCCAATATCACTGGCCACGTCCATTACGGTCAGCGGCTTGTCAAAAGAACGTTGAGTGCCATCAGGCAGGGTAATAACCGGGTTATTTTGTGGCATGTTATCTCCAGTGGCGATCACTACGAAAGACCGCTTGCTTTTTTAAAGAAGTTTGCAGTTGGCAGTCATCAGTTGGCAGAAAAGCTTTTAACTGCCTACTGCAAACTGATAACTGCCAACTTTGTTTTTGGTAGGCACGAGTGGATTCGAACCACCGACCTCTTCCATGTCAAGGAAGCGCTCTAACCAACTGAGCTACGCGCCTGTATAAGGGCGCGAACAGTAGCAAAATATGGCGTTTTACTCAAGAAACTTTTTACTGAAAATTAAATATTAATGAATTTTCGAAAGTTATACCTTACAATAACCGAGGGATTACCTAATAAATTCTTAAATAAAAACATCAAGGAGATAAAAATGAATAAACTCATAACACTTACCACTTCCGCAGCACTTCTTTCCGGACTACTTTTAGTTACTGGTTGTAGTAGCGGTGGTGACGATGGCCCTGCCGCTACAGCTGTACCAGCTAATGCGATTCTAATTGATAGCTCAGAAAAAGCTGAAACAACAACCACCACTGCAGTGGCGACTGGGAATAGTATTGTTTCAGCATTTGCAGTGGAAATATCTCCAACTCTTACCGGAAAAGATATTTTAAATATCGCGATAGATAAAGTCCGCAATAACAACCGGGGCTCATCTTCTTTAGCTACCGGTGTAGCATTTAGTGAACCATGCCTGGTCTCTGGTTCTATCTCTGGGGATGAAACCGAAACCAGTACATCTTTCAGCGGTACAGCCTCCTTCAATGCATGTAATGATGGTTTTATTACTCTCACCGGCACTATTTCTATTAGCGCTACCTTCACAGCGACAGATGATGGTCCATATACAGTTAATGCTTCTGGTAATTTAACTGCCACATTTAGCAGCGGCAGCCTTGGATTTAACGGATTTAGTTTTGCCCAAAGCGGGGATGATAGCACTGGCGCGTATACTATAACTACATTTACCTATGCCATTGATCCTTCTACAGGTGGAGGCTATCTCGTGCAACTCACACAACCGCTTGTTGGCAATGAATATGTATCCTGCCAACTTACAAGTGGTCAGGTTCTTATCACTGGTGCCTCTGGTTCCCAGGCACGAGGAACCGTCAACCCTGATGGTACTGCAAAAGTTGAATACCATAGTGGCGATGGAAACTTTGTAGAAACTGATAACAGCCCACTTCCCTGCCTGATTTAAAACCAACTATCTTTATATCTAACGGAACGGGGCTCCAAGCCCCGTTCTTTTTAATAACGTGAAAAATAAATCATTAATTTTATTTGCTTTTCTAATAACCAGTAATTGTTACGGATCTAATGACGCCAACACACAATTAACCCTTTCACCTTCATTACTGCATTTTGATTACACTGAATTCAGTACCACTGATAAAGTGCTGGATCGTGAGACAGGCTGGTTACCCGGGTTTGAAGCAAGACTAAACCACTCGTTTGCCACCGACTGGTCATTCGATATAGTTAGTTCTTACTATTTAGGGGTGGTCGATTATGTCGGGCAAACTCAGTCGGGCGTCCCTCATACAACAGATACCGAAACAACCCCGTTTCGAATTGGCGGCCAGACAACCAAAAAAATTT
>CAJXZZ010000053.1 GCA_913065105.1 uncultured Gammaproteobacteria bacterium
ATGTGGAGGAGCGTTATATTCATGTGATCGCAAAAGAAGGCACGCCTATGGAAGAACTTCCGGAGGCTTCGTTATTACAGAAAAGTGATTTCATTCCCGCGATAGAGAGAGGGCTTACTTTAGGTGCTATCTCTGGTGTATTGGTTGGATTAGTTGCAATGGCTTTCCCTCCTGCTGGTCTGGTTGTAGGAGGTGGTGCCGTAACTGCCATTGTTGCTGCTGGTGCCGGTGTTGGTGGCTGGGTATCAAGTATGGTGGGCGTCAGTGTGCCAAGTACGCGATTGAAGAAATTCGAAGTTGCTATCAATGTGGGAGAAGTTCTGGTTCTCATTGATGTTCAGCGCGATCGAGTAGATGAAATTGAGGAGCTAGTTAAAAATCACCACCCTGAAGCGGATATAGAAGGTACTGAACCGAAGATGCCAGTATTTCCCTGAGAAATTATCCAGTTTGCTTCGATATGATGGTGGCCGGCTAATGATTTACGACGCACATACATCAACGAAAGTGAAAACAGAATCAATGGAAGTGCCCGCTGATGTGTTCTCACATCTACGCGCGTACTGTGGTGATGGGACTCGATAACTAATGTAATTTATGGGGACGGAGAGATTACAATTTAACCAATCGTGTATGTCCGTTATTGCACTAAAGCAGACATTTTGATTAGCGTAATCAAGTTCGTTAATTTGTAGTCCCCACAGGAGAGTGTAGCGATGAATAAATCAACGAAGCATGTCATTACAACTATCCTCTGGATAACAACACTACTCGGAATACCTTTTGTATCCTGGGCTGATGATTTCGATGAAGCTGAGCGGCTATATGCTGATCATTGCGCGGTCTGTCATGGAGCGGATCGCGGCGGATACATCGGACCGGCATTGAACAGTGATCAAACCAAGCTCACCCAGGATCAGATCAGTGCCAAGATCCGCGAAGGAGGAGCCACAACCTTGATGCCGCAACATCCTACGTGGCCCGGCAAATTATCGACCAAGAAAATGAATCTGCTGGCCTCGCTTATAGCGCAGCGCCCGAAACAATCCATGTCCTGGGGATTGAACGACATACGGGCTTCACTTGAAGTGTTCGTCACTGATGAATCAAGCCTGCCAGACAAGCCAACTTACAAGATTGAGAAGCTCGACGATCTGATGGCCATAATGGCACGCGGACGCTTCGCCGCTGGAAAGGAGGCCAAAGTTGTGTTCTTCGATGGCAGGACTAATAAAAAAGTTGGCGAGGTAGCCACCGACTTTGCACCGCACCTGATGGACTTTCACCCCAAACAGGAACGCTGGGCCTACGTTCGTGATGATCTCGGCTACATCCTGAAGATTGATCTTTACTCGTTAAAGATTGTTCGAAAGGTACGGGCTGGATTGAACGGCACCTCACTCGCGGTATCACGCGACGGGCGATACCTGGCCGCGGGTTCCTTCGTGCCAAATACGGCGGTGATCCTGGATGCCGCGACCCTGGAGCCACTCAAACTGATGGAACTGCGTGGCATCGACCCGGACGGCAAGTTGGTCGAAGCTGATTCAGGCATGATCACCAGCACACCTTACGCAGATGTCTTCGTGATCGCGCTCGAACAGGCCGGCCAGGTGTGGATTATGGATCTGAATAAAGCTGATATGCCGATCAGCAAAATAACTGACGTGGGCCGCCACCTGCATGATGCCTTTCTCTCGCCCGATGGCCGTTATGTAGTGGTTTCCTCTTACGATGACAATATCAACGCCGTCATCGACCTGGCCAAAAAACGTATTGTCAAAAAGATTCCTGCCGGGTGTCAGCCGCACCTCGGTTCGGGTGCCGTGGTGCGTTCGAATGGCCGACTGCTGGGTATCGGTACCAACATTGGTACACGCTCCTGCGAGTCGTATGAAGTAACTGTGTTTGACATGAAAACCTTCGAGGTAGTCAAACGCATTCCTGTAATTGGCCCCACTGAATCACCTGCTGCCCATCCCAAGGCTCCTTATATTGTGGTCGACATCGTTGGCACAGGTCCGAATGCGAACAAAATCCAGTTCATAGACAAGAAGACTCTGGAAGTTTTCAGGACACTGACTGTTGCGGGCACGCTCGGTCATTCACATTTCCCGGAATACACGGCGCGAGGCGACTACCTCTATGTCAGCTCCTCAGTTGGCGGTGACCGGATCGCCGGATATGATGGTGACCAGCTCGTGATCTACGACGCGCATACACTGAAGAAAGTGAAGACGGTATCAATGGAAGTGCCCGCCGGTGTATTCTCCCATCTACGCGCGCGTACTGTTGTGGTGGGACTTGATAATTAATGGAATCTATAGAGACGAGAAATTTAATAACAACCAATATTAGAATGCCCGTTATTGGCCGTATGTTCTCTGCCAGGAACAATTATTAGCGTCGTCGATAGACGATGACCTGATAAATGCTACTGGATAGCATTTGAACGTGTGCTGTATACACGGCCTGAAAGGCGGAACCCATGGATGGGTGGAGTAACGGTGAATTACAGGGATGTAATTCATAATCTAACCGGGTACCGGTTCGGGTACGTGGGATTACAGAATATTGGATTGAATCAGGCGTTAGTACATAAATATGGTACCGAGGGCCGGAATCGAACCGGCACTCCCGTGAAGGAACCGGATTTTGAATCCGGCGCGTCTACCAGTTCCGCCACCCCGGCACGTTATGCAGGGCGCATTGTATAGGAATTAGTTGAAAGTTAACAGTTGTTCGTAGGCCGTTTTTGGCAAAAAATTAAAGCGGTTCTTAATTTGGGAATACTTTTTTGAATGGTTTAATGGTGACGTTGGCGTAAACACCCGCGGCCACATATGGATCGGCATCTGCCCAGGTCTTTGCATCTTCTAGACTCTCAAATTCGGCGACGATGAGACTGCCACTAAATCCGGCTTCACCGGGATCTTCGCTGTCTATTGCAGGGTGAGGCCCTGCCAGGATTAAACGCCCCTGTTCCTGCAGGGCGGTTAATCGTTCTAGATGTTTTGGTCTGGCGGTTAGGCGATCCTGCAGGCTGTTTTTTACGTCTTCGGAAATAATGGCATATAACATTATTAATTATCCCCATTGTTATTTGTGTCTTTCTTCATATCGTCTTCAGAGATATGCCGTGACAGGTATACGGCCTGAAGAATAACAAAAGCAATCGTTAATCCCATTAATCCAAATAGTTTGAAATTAACCCAGGTGTCCATTCGTGCAGCAGCTTCTGCGCCTACATTATAGTAGAAGGCGACATACAGATTGGCTGCGCCACTGATGAAGAAGAAAGTGACCCATGACAGATTGAGGGTTTTCCAGACGTTTTCTGGTAGTTCGATGTGTTCGCCCATCATGCGTTGGATGATGGGTTTTTCGCCAACGTGCATGCTGCCAAGAAAAACACCCGCGAATAGCCAGTTTAAGACGGTAGGTTTCCATTGAATAAATGCCGGGTTGCCGAGAAATATGGTGATGCTGCCGAGCACGGTAATTAACACAAGTGAAAAGATATGCATGCGTTCAAACTTGTGTGTATTAAACCAGTGTATGCCGACCTGTATAAAGCTGGCGACGATGGCGGCCCCTGTGGCCACTATAGTTGCTGCAATAAAGTCGGGTTTTGCCGGGTCGATCAGTTGGCCGATGAAAGTGTTATCGATCAGAAAGTGTGCCTGATAGTAACTGACAAAAAATAGAATAATTGGAAAAAAATCAAATAGTAACTTCATTGTTTTAACGTAATTTACATCACTGAAAAAGTGATTTCCTGTTGTTCGAAGGCAGGCATTATACCTTTGTACCGTTAATAGTGAATAGTGAATAGTTAATAGCGCGGCGTTTGATGGAAAATCTGCTGTCAGTTCTAGCTTCTTGTAGAAGTTAGTTTATAAAGATGAAGGCTTTTCACTGATAGAACGTGTAAAATTGATAATTTGTTATTTGCCAGAAACACCAAAAGCAGGTCTGTATAATAGATTGTTTTGTTCCCTGGTTTTTACTATTAGTTATTCACTATTAACTACTCACTGTTGTTATGAGCCAGTATTTCGAAATTCATCCAGATAATCCTCAGCCGCGATTAATCAAGCAGGCGGTTGATATTATTCATCAGGGCGGGGTCATTGTGTACCCGACTGATTCCAGCTATGCGCTAGGTTGTCATATCGGTGATAAGGATGCGGTCACCCGTTTGCGCCGTATTCGCCAGATTGATGACAAGCATAATTTAACGCTGGTGTGCCGGGATCTGTCTGAAATTGCTACTTACGCAAAAATTAATAACTCAGAGTACCGTTTGCTTAAGTCATTAACGCCGGGGCCGTATACGTTTATTTTGCCGGCAACCGGTGAAGTGCCACGACGCTTAATGCATCCTAAGCGCCGTCATATCGGTTTGCGGGTGATGGATCATCCCCTGGTTAATGCCTTGTTAGAGGAGCTGGGTCAGCCGTTGATAAGTTGTACTCTGGTGATGCCCGGTGAAGAATTGCCCGTGACCGAGGCAGAAGATATTCGCTCTCGACTGGAGAAACAGGTGGATCTGATCATTGATGGCGGACATTGTGGTATCGAGCCAACAACGGTCATTCGCCTGACAGATGGCACGCCAGATATTCGACGTCATGGTAAGGGCAAGGACCATGGTCTTGACTAATGTTTCGTGTAAACTGCGCTTTTACAATCGTACAGAATAATAACTAACCTTCGATGTCTTCAATTCCCGATATTGCCTATACCATTGCTGTATGGGCGGCGCCTATTTTGTTTGCTATTACCTTGCATGAGGCTGCGCATGGTTGGGTTGCCTATAAATTAGGCGATCCCACGGCAAAAAGTCTTGGTCGTATCACGCTAAACCCGATAAAACATATCGATCCGATGGGCACGATAGTCGTACCATTGTTTCTGGCGATGGTTAGCCCGTTCGTTCTGGGCTGGGCAAAACCAGTACCCGTAGAGCCACGTTATTTTAAATCGCCGTTACTGGACATGGCGGTGGTAGCGGTAGCCGGACCCGTGTCTAATTTCATCATGGCCTGTTTCTGGGCAACGTTTATTGTGATTTCTAATGCTGCTTTGAATCCTTCACAATTACTCATTTTTTTGGCCGAGATGGGCAGCAACGGTATTATTATCAATGTCGTTTTAATGGTGTTGAACTTACTGCCGATACTTCCGCTAGACGGTGGCCGTGTGTTCGCCGGAATATTGCCAACATCGTTAGCACTGCCGTATATGCGCACGGAAAGATTCGGCATGGTGATTGTTTTATTGTTACTTCTTAGTGGCATACTCGGTAAAATCATGTGGCCATTGGTTGTGTATTTCGTCAATATCATCAGTAGTGTTTTTGGTCTTTAATTTTTAGTTTAGAAAATAGGGTAAGAGAAACTTGAATACAGTAGCGACACAACATCAGCGTGTTTTATCAGGCATGCGACCGACCGGCCGTTTACACCTGGGGCATTACCACGGTGTATTAAAAAACTGGGTGCAGTTACAGCATGAATACGAATGTTTCTTTTTTGTTGCCGACTGGCATGCGTTAACCACGCATTACGAAGACCCTTCCACAATCGAGCAAAGTACCTGGGAGATGGTGGTCGACTGGCTGGCAGCGGGTATCAGCCCGGGTTCGGCTAAATTGTTCATTCAGTCAAAAGTGCCTGAGCATGCTGAGCTGCACACATTACTGTCGATGATTACGCCGTTGAGCTGGCTGGAAAGGGTGCCGACCTATAAAGATCAACAGGAACAGTTAAAAGAAAAAGACCTGGCAACGTATGGTTTTCTGGGTTACCCCTTGCTGCAAAGTGCCGATATTCTGGTCTATAAGGCAGGCCTGGTGCCGGTGGGTGAAGATCAGGTGGCTCATGTTGAGTTAACCCGTGAAGTCGCACGTCGTTTTAACCACCTCTATGGGCGTGAGCCGGGCTTTGAAGAAAAAGCGGAACAGGCCGCCGCTAAAATGGGTAAGAAAAATGCCCGTATGTTTTTTCAATACCGTAAGGAATATCAGGAAAAAGGTGATGTTGAAGCACTGGGCACTGCACAAGCATTGCTTGATTCACAGCAGAATATTTCAATCGGTGATAAGGAACGTCTGTTTGGCTACCTCGAAGGTTCCGGTAAGATTATATTGCCTGAGCCCAAGGCAATATTAACACCGGCGTCAAAAATGCCCGGGCTGGATGGACAGAAAATGTCCAAATCGTATAACAATACTATTGCACTGCGTGATGATACCGATACCGTGGCTAAAAAGTTACGTACCATGCCGACAGACCCTGCCCGTGTACGTCGCGATGATCCGGGTGATCCGGCTAAATGCCCAGTATGGCAATTCCACGAAATATATTCAGATGATAGTACGCACGAGTGGGTGCAAAATGGCTGTAGAAATGCATCGATTGGCTGTGTTGAGTGTAAACAGCCTATTATTGATGCGGTAATCGATGAGCTAAAACCGATGCAGGAAAGAGCAAAGGAATACGAAGAAGATATCTCCATGGTTAAAGCCATTATTCACGAAGGAAATGAGGCCGCAAGAGAGGTCGCTCGTGATACACTGGAAGACGTTAGAAAGGCGATGGGTATCGCTTACTTATAAATCGCATCGTGCAGCTCTCAAGATATTTAAGGTCATAAATCACCCCTGGTGAGATAGAACAAATACTATGGCAAATCCAGACATTCAAGAAACTCAGGTACATGAAGATCAGCTAAAGCAGGATGCTGAGGCCGGTTCTAAGGCTAAAGCTCAGGGCGAAATGCCATTTGCCCTGGTACAGGGTGAACCGCTTACCGTCGTGCCTCAGGATTTATATATTCCCCCCGACGCACTGGAAGTTATCCTTGAAGCTTTTGAAGGTCCGCTGGACTTACTGCTTTATTTAATCAAACGTCAAAATATCGATATTCTTGATATTCCGCTGGAAGAGACCACTCGCCAGTACATGACGTATATCGACATGATGCAGAATTTAAAAATAGAGCTGGCTGCAGAATATCTGCTGATGGCCGCGATGCTGGCTGAGATAAAATCACGTATGCTGCTGCCACGCCCTGCAGACAGCGAAGATGAAGATGATCCACGTGCTGAACTGATTCGTCGTTTACAGGAATATGAACGCTTTAAGGTTGCAGCACAGGATATTGATGAATTGCCCAGGGTTAGGCGTGATTTTTATCTAACCGATATCGAACCCCCTGAACTACACCAGGACCGACCCGTGCCCGAAGTCGATCTACGCGATGTGTTACTTGCCTTCAAAGACGCGATGGCGCGTGCGGATATGTATACGCATCATCACATCCAACGTGAAGCATTATCAGTACGTGAACGCATGACGAGTGTGTTGAGTGCGATCAGTGCAGATGGGTTTACTAATTACACCAGTTTATTTAGCATTGAAGAAGGCCGTCGCGGTGTTGTTGTTACCCTGCTGGCCATTCTTGAACTGGTTAAAGAGCAGTTAATTGATCTAGTACAGTCTGACGCATTTTCACCGATACATTTAAAAGCAGTCGGTGCCAGCAATAGTGTTCAGGGTGATGATGACAGTGACCGCAGGCTACGATAAGAAGAGATCGAATTATGGATATGAGCAGACTTAAAAATATTCTTGAAGCAATTCTACTGGCGGCTGACCGAGCTTTGACGGTGATTCAACTTGAGAGTTTATTCGAGCTTGATGAAGAACGCCCCACGCGTGATGAAATTCGTCAAGCACTGCATGAAATGACAGAGGATTACGAAACCCGCGGTTATGAATTAAAACAGGTCGCTAGCGGTTTTCGTCTACAGGTAAGGCAGGAATATGCTACCTGGGTGGGACGTTTATGGGAAGAGAGACCTGCGCGTTATACCCGTGCGCTGCTGGAAACAATGGCACTTATCGCTTACCGTCAGCCGATCACGCGTGGTGAGATCGAAGAAGTGCGTGGTGTTAGCGTCAGCTCTAATATTATTAAAACATTACTGGAACGTGACTGGATTAAAGTGCTGGGTCATAAAGATGTGCCGGGTAAACCGACTCTTTATGGCACCACAAAAGAATTTCTCGATTATTTCAATTTGAAAACGCTGGATCAATTGCCAACGCTGGCAGAGATAAAAGATCTAGATAGTATTCATCCGGAACTTGAACTCGATGATGATCAGACGGATGAGTCTGATGATGAAAACGCTGACCCTGAAAATTTTTCTCCAGCAGACGACAGTAGTAACAACGATGATGAAGAGTCTTCAGTAGATGATAATGCGATACTAAATGAAGATGATTCAATTGAAGAAAGTTGTGTCGAAGAAATTGCTGAAACAAATGAAACTGAAAATGCTGTATCAGAAGACATTGCATCTGAAGAGCCGGAAGCAATAGACAAACAGGCTTTTAATGTTTAAGTCGCTAAGTTTTGTTTGTTGCTTGATGAAAATTCACCCCTATTATTCTGAGCTGTAATTATCATGTCGCAAGAACGTGTACAGAAGGCACTGGCAAGAATGGGTTTTGGTTCGCGTCGTGAAATAGAGCGTCTGATCGGTGAAGGACAGATTCGTATCAATGGCCAGCTGGCAAAACTGGGCGACCACGTGACAGAAGGTGACAAAGTAAATATCGGCAATCGTCGTACTGTCATAAAATCTGAAGTTAATCGCATCCGTGTCCTTCTCTATAACAAACCTGAAGGTGAAATCTGCACGCAAAAAGATGAGCAGGGTCGCAAGACTGTATTCGACAGCATAAGCAAATTGAAAGATGGACGCTGGATCAGTGTCGGCCGTCTGGACATTAATTCAAGTGGTTTATTATTGTTTACGAATTACGGTGAGCTAGCTAATCATTTAATGCATCCGTCGAGCGAGATCGAACGTGAGTACGCCGTTCGGGTGCATGGCGAAGTGACGAAAGAAACCATTAAACAATTACTCAAAGGTGTTGAGCTCGAAGATGGTTTCATGAAGTTTGACCAGATAATCGATGCTGGCGGCCAGGGTTCAAACCACTGGTACCATGTGATCTTAAAAGAAGGAAAAAATCGAGAGGTTCGCCGACTCTGGCAATCACAGGATGTAAGAGTTAGTCGTTTGACCCGAGTGCGTTATGCTAACCTCGTTTTGCCGCGTGATCTGAAAACAGGGGCGAAAGTTGAACTATCGCTTGATGAGATAAAGAATTTGTTTGCTTTTGTGAAACTCGAATGGCCCGAATCACGAGACGAGATGGCGAAGGAAAGAAGTAGTAAAGCCAAAAATTTATCGATAAAAAGTCAACTGTATGGAAGTAGGTCGCAATCTACTAGTTCAAAAACTGCCAGAGCTCGTGTTGGTCAGAAGAAGCCGACCGGTTCGAGAAAGAAATAGAAGCCAGTACAGTCGAAAGTAAAAAACCGTAATCTGGCGTGGGACAAGAAACGTGCCCGTCGACAACGTTCATCATCATTAGGTGGAGAAGTAATGAAAAGCATACATCCTGTAAATATCTTCTTTATTTTATTGCTCGTCATATCATTTGGACTACCACTCGCTCATGCAAAAACCGAAGGTGAGCTGAGCGCGGGCATGGTGAACCCCGGGCACAAAGAACAACCTGACTGGTTTAAAGTTTCTTTTCTTGATCTGTTCGACGATATACAGGAAGCGGCTGAAAACAATAAACGTTTGATGGTTTATTATTATCAGGACGGTTGTCCTTACTGTAAAAAATTACTTGAAGATAATTTTGGTCAGCGCGAAATTACCGATAAAGCGAAGAAATATTTTGATGTGGTTTCGATAAATTTATGGGGCGATAAAGAAGTTGTAGTTGGTGATAAAACCTATACCGAAAAAGAATTTGCGGAAGCGCTAAAAGTTCAGTACACACCGACCCTGTTGTTCTTTAATGAAAACAACAAGATCGTGTTTCGAGCCAATGGCTATTATCCGCCTGAAAAATTTAGCGCGTTACTGGATTACATTGGTAAGAAACAGGAAAAAAATCTAAGTTATCAGGATTACATGGAAAAAATTAATCCTCAACCTTCATCCGGTTTGTTACACAATACTATTGATAGCGTAGTATCAACGACTGATTTATCTAAGCATGACAAGCCGTTACTGGTCATGCTGGAACAAAAAAAATGTAATACCTGCGATGAATTACATCTTGAGATACTGAAACGTGAGGAAAGTGTAAAGCAGTTATCTCGTTTTAATGTGGTGGTGCTAGATATGTGGTCTGCACAGACGATCACTGCACCAGATGGTAGTAAAATAAAAATACGTGATTGGGTTAAAAAACTGGATGTGAACTACGCGCCGAGTTTATTGTTTTTTAATGATAAGGGTGAAGAAGTATTCAGGATTGACGCCTACCTAAGAGCATTTCATATACAGTCTGTGATGGATTATGTCGCATCTGGTGCTTATAAAACTCAAAGTAATTTCCAGCGTTACATCGATGAACGTGCTGAACATTTACGTGAGCAGGGGATCGAAGTCGATCTGATGAATTGATTTCAAGACAATACTTGAATCGCAGAGATATATAGGCACAATCTTTGGTAAAAAGGTTCTATTTGTTGTAAATAAAAACCATGAATCACTCGCTGCAAACCATACCGTTAATCAATTTAGCATTAGCTTTTATTCCTGCGTTGATAACGATCTTCATTCTTTTTAAATGGTCGCTTAAATCAACTAACGCACTCTATGCCGTTTCACGCATGCTGATTCAGTTGCTGCTTATAGGTTATTTCCTTACTTATATTTTTGAATCTGATAGCGCCGAGATTGTCCTGCTCATATTAGTAGTTATGGTTATCTCGTCGAGCTGGATCGCTCTGGGTACGGTAGCCGAAAGACGCCAGGAATTATATAAATTTGCTTTTATATCGATAGCGTTTGGAGGCGGTATAACGCTACTGTTAATCACACAGGCTGTGTTAGTTCTTGATCCCTGGTATTCGCCAGCGTCGATGATTCCCATAGCTGGAATGATATTCGCCAATGCAATGAATAGTGTCAGTCTTGCTGCCGAACGCATGAATGCGGAGATCGACAGAGATGTTTCGTATGATGTGGCGCGAAAAATAGCACTACAGTCGTCTCTTATTCCGGTGATTAATTCTTTGTTTGCCGTGGGGCTTGTTTCTTTGCCGGGTATGATGACGGGGCAAATATTGTCCGGTGTGTCGCCACTTATCGCAGCCAGGTATCAGATCATGGTGATGTGTATGATATTTGGTTCAGCAGGTATTGCGACCGCGTATTTTCTCGTGCTGGCAAAACCGGTTTTTGAGAGGAATCGGCCGGGTGCAAAAGACGAGTGAGCTATTGTCAAAAAATAGCTAAAGATCCAAAGGTAGTAATTCCTCAAGCTGAAATATTTTTCCATGTGACGGTTGACCATTAATTATTTTACTTTTGTCGCTTAACAGAAAAGCTGCTGCTTTTGCGACCTCTTCAGGTCTGGTTAATGTGGTCGGGTCTTCAGCAGGGAATGCGCGTGTCCTGAAGGCCGTTCTAACCGTACCCGGTATCAAACCGTTGACCTTGATTGATGTGGACTCGAGCTCGTCTGCGAGTATTTTCATAAAAGCGGATAATGCAGCTTTTGATACGCCGTACGCACCCCAGTAAGCAGTCGTTTTATCATCCAAGGTAAATAAGATGGAACTGTTTGCTTCGTGATTTAGCAATGGGATACATGCCTGTGTAAGCATGAATGTGGCGTTTAAATTGATCTGCATCACCCGATGCCAGAGTTTTAAGTCATATTGTTGAATTGGAGTAGACGCACCTAACCAGCCTGCGTTATTGAACAGGCCATCGAGTTTGCCAAATTCTTTATGGATGACGTCATTTAAGGTCTCACAATCCTCAGGCGTCATCTTTTCAAGATCGAGAGGGTAGATAACCGGTTCAGTGTAGCCAGCATTAATTATTTCGTCATACAATAATTCAAGCTTGGGTGTGGTCTTACCATGAATGATTACTGTTGCTCCCCGCCTGGCACATTCTATCGTTGTTGCCTTGCCGATGCCGTCACTGGCACCGGTGATGAGTATGACTTTATTCGTGAGATCGTTTATTGATTGCATATTTTACTGACGCATGTAAATTGGAATCCTATTTTACCTTTACTCAAGCTTACAAGGCTATGCAATATACAAATTTAATTTGGCGTGACGGACAGCCTTATAACGAAATGTTTGACGATATTTATTATTCATCAAATGAAGGCGAATGCATTTCAGGTGAGCGTGAGTTTAATCACGTATTTTTAAAAAACAACGGTCTACCGGAGCGCTGGAATGGCATTGATGATTTTGTCATCGCAGAGCTTGGTTTTGGTAGCGGCCTGAATTGTATCCTTACTATACGTAAATGGTTAAATCACATCGAAAGCAGTCATCAAAATAAATGTTTGCATTACATCGCACTGGAAAAATATCCGTTATCGCCAGAAGCAATAGTCGAACTTATCTCGCAATACCCGGAATTAGAACAATATTGTGAGGAATTGATAACTACCTATCCACCGGCCGTGAAGGGAACACATAGTCGTCATCTATTCGATAATCGAGTCGTTATCCATTATAAGTTTATGGACGCTTATGAGGCGCTAGAGGACGAACATTATAATGTTGACTCATGGTATCTAGATGGTTTTTCTCCAGCAAAAAATGCGGACATGTGGTCTGAGAAATTATTTGCAAAGCTGGCTCAAAACAGTCACCAGGGTACGACCTGTAGCACATACACTGCCGCTGGTTTTGTGAAACGCAATTTGCTTAAAGCCGGTTTTACCGTTAATAAAGTGAAGGGTTATGGTAAAAAGCGTGAAATGTTAATCGCCAGTTTTAATGCAACGCAAAAAAACATATCTAAATATGCAGATAAACCGTGGTTTGCCTCACCGCTGCGAGCAAAGGTCTCGACTAAAAATGCAACAATAATCGGTGCAGGTATAGCCGGTCTTAGTACTGCTTATTCACTGATTAGAAAGGGCTGGAACGTCACAGTTATCGACCGGCATGGTGATGTAGCAAAAGAGACATCAGGTAATCCTGCTGTTATCGTTTATCCTCGCCTATCCGTTAATAATGATGTCGATACTGAGTTTTATACAGATGCTTACTGTTATAACTTGTATGTCCTGGAGGCACTGCAAAAAAAATACCAGCAACAATTCTGGTTTAACTGTGGTCTGTTGCAGTTAATAGATGAAAAAAGAATTTCAGAAATAATTAGAAAGTTCGACTTCAACGAAAACTACGTTTCGATTGATAAAAAATTTGTAAAAGGTGGTGGTGAAGAGGCTGGGCAACAGGTCTATGCTGAATTTAAGTCGGCAGGTGTAGTCTTACCGCGAGTTTTATGTGATGTACTCAAACAGGAATGTGGTGACCGGTTACATCTGCTACAGGCTGAAATTACGGATGTTAACTATTTAGATGGTCAGTGGTTATGTTCGTCTGATGATCGACAGATTGCTAAAAGTGAAATATTGATTATTGCAAACGGTACAGGGTTAAACGATTTAGCTCTGGCAGTGAATTTCCCTGTTGAGCGTATAAGGGGGCAAGTTGCAGTATTTGATGAAAATCTAAATTCAAATAATATTCTTAAGGTGATTAATGTAGATAAACACATTACACCGTCGATAAATAATAAACATTATCTAGGTGCGACTTATTCACACCAGAGTACTAGTCTGGATGTTGACCCTGATGAGACCAGGGAACTGTTTGACGCTATTAATAATACTATTCCGGGTACGCTTAAATTCAGCGACTATTGTGATGCATGGGTTGGCTTTCGCACTGTGTCAAAAGACAGGGTTCCGATTGTAGGGGCAATACCGGATGAGCAATTTTTCAATGCAGAATATGCTGATATACATCATGGCAACACTAAAATATCTTATCAGTCGGCAGCTTACCTAAACGGTCTTTATATTAGCGCAGCACATGGATCTCGTGGTTTCACCAGTAGTTTTCTAAGTGCTGAAATTATTGCAGCACAAGTGGAGGGAGTACCCGTACCCGTTAGTAAAAGAGTAATGGATTATCTGAATCCATCACGGTTTATCGTGAATGGTCTCAAGCGCCGGTGAAGGTGAATGTTTATTAGATAACATTTCAGCGTGAATTAGCTGTAAAATCCTTCGTTTATATAAAGTAAAGTAACACCACAAAATCTAAGTAATTTATAGGAAATAACATGTCAAAAGCGTTGTTCAAAAGTCTATTTTTGATATTGTTTATTAGAAGTGAGCTGGCTTACTCGTCATGTGAAGATGAAGCCGGGCCTGCGGTAAACTGGGCGAATTGCGATTTCACCGGTATAAATCTTAAAAACAAAGACCTGTCTAATGCCGTTTTTACAGGCGCCATTCTAGATAATGCTGACTTTTCCGGCGCCATATTAGAAAATGCTGACTTTAACTTTGCGAGTCTGGAAAATGCACGTTTTGATGGCGCCAGGATGTCTAAAACACGTCTGGTTGCTGTTAAAGCGCAAGGTGCAAGTTTTAAAAATGCGGTGCTTGAGAATAGTCGCCTGAGTCGGTCGAAGCTTGAAAAAACCAACTTCACCGGGGTGAAGGCAGATAATGCTAATTTTTATGATGCAGAGCTTGTCTCGGCAATATTCGTCGGTGCCAGGTTAGATAAAACAACTTTTGAGCGTAGTAATATGAGTCATGCCAATTTTAACCAGTCCAGCTTGAAGCAATCGGTGTTACGCGAGGCGCGATTACACCAGGCCAGTTTTAAAAAAGCGGATATGAGTAAAGCAGTATTAGACGAATCAGATTGTCTGGATGCTGATTTTACAGATGCAGATTTAACTAAGGCCTCTTTCAGAGAAGCTAAAATCGAAGAGTCTATTTTTATTGGTGCTATCCTGGCTGATACCATCTGGTCAGACTATAAACGATGTCGTTCCAGCTCAATCGGGGTATGTAAATGAGTGCATATATCCTGGATGTAACGCGTGACGATTTCAGTGAAGCAGTACTTAGTAATTCACATAAGGGACCGGTAATGGTGAATTACTGGGCTGAGAATGCGGGCCCGTGTCTGCGACTGTGGCCAGTGCTTGAAAAACTGGCCAATGATTACAACGGTCAGTTCTTGCTGGTTAACGTTGATACCGATAAGGAAAAACAACTGGCACATGATTATGGTGTAAATAGTGTTCCGACAGTAAAGTTGTACATCAATGGAGCGGTGGTCGACCAGATACATGGCTATGATTCACCTGATAGTTTTAAAAAAATGCTGGATAAATACCTGGCCCGCGAATCAGATAAAGATCTAGCTGCCGCGGTTGCTCAATATCAAAGCGGAAATAAAGAAGTTGCGTTTGATCAATTAAATAAACTGATATTTATCGATCCAGAAAATTCGCGCATTCAACTGACCTTTGCGAAATTGTTAATGAAAGAAGAGGCCTATGAACAGGCATATGACTTACTTGAAAAAACACCGCTGAAGTCAGAAAGTGAAGAAGCAGTAGTATTGATGACGAATGCGCTTTTTTTATCAACAGCACAAAAGGCAGTAGCGTTAGAAGAACTTCAGCAGTTACTAAAAGATAAACCTGATGACGCCGCAATGTTGTTTCAGTTATGCAGTCATAAGATGATGCAGAGTGAATTCAAAGATGCAATGGAAATTCTTTTGCAAATTATAAAACTCGACACTACGTGGCGAGAAGGTATTGCAAGTTTGTGCCTGCGTGGTTTATTTATCATGTTGGGTAAAGACAATCCAGACGTTATCGAATATCGTCAAAAGTTAATCGATCAACAAGCACACTAAAGAAATGTAATTATGAATCCATTGGAATTTTTAGCGGTAATGGCAGAAACAGCAAATAAGCTGGACCTTGATGCACACATGAATCTCATTTCAAAAGAGGTGAGTGTTTATGGCGTCCCTGGTTTTGAGGTCATCACTTATGATGACTGGTATAAACAGTGTGAACATGAATTCGAAAATAAACTACTAAAAAAAGTCAGTTATGAAAGTTTGAATGTGCTCGCAGAAACGTCTGACCGAGTTATGTTTAAATCACTGGAAACCGTTGAGGGTAGTGATGGCAGTGTCAATACCAATGGCATCGAATTTATTATTCAGAAAGAAGAGGATGGGCAGTGGCGCGTAGGGCAGGAACGCATATTGCCTGATGATGAGTTAGATAGTGATAAACGTCGCGGTGCACTATAAAATTTTGAGAAGGTTTTAAGATCTGTTCCCGATCCTGAACGGACAGCCATGAGTTTTTACTCTGACCCCAAATATTCTTAATTCTTGAGATAGGTCAATGTAACCACATGCTTTTGTGTGCTCAACTGATGAAGATGACAAAAGTAAGACTGCTACTTCTAGCGATTATTCCACTTTTGAGAATACCTGTTGGGCTTTTAGATGACGAGAGAGATTGAGGATGCTCCAACAAACAAGAAGATATCTTATCTGTATTGTGTTCGGTTTAACTATGGTAATAGTGACTTCCTGCGTTGATACAGAAAATGAATCTTACGCACCTGAAAAAACCACCTCTCCCCAAACATTGCTTGACGAAAAGATTGAAAGCTACAGACATCTGTATCCTAAGATAACATTTGTAAATCTTCAGAGTGAGGATGAATTACCGGCTCTTGATGTGGTGCTCGGTTACCAACCTAAGAGTCTGGACTATGAGCACCCGGAAAAATTACGAGAAGACTTGATGCTTGTCAGTGTTGAACGCATTTGGACGATGTTGAAATTCAAACTACCATCGGCTGCAGTGTTCAAAGCCGATACTCCACTTGGCTGGCAGGAAAATGTCTGTGTCCTGACCATTAACCCCGACGAGGTGGCCGCTAATTCGATTAAGGCAACTCAGCACCTTTTGAATCTACAACTGAAAGTTATACAGAATATACCGCATGACATGCAATTGGCACCGGATGATTATCTTGCTTTTGTTATTAACCACGAAGTTTATCATTGCCTTAAGTCCATTTATGTCGGGCCACAACTAATGTCACAGAAGGCATTATGGGCGCTCTATAACCACTATCATGACGAACGAGGTGCCGATGCCTACGCTCTGGCTATGCATATCAAAACCAATAATGAAGGTTTAATCTTTTCCAAAAATATTCTGAGAATCCGTGGCATGTCACTCTACAATGACGACCCCAATCACTTAACTTGCAAGGCGTTGGAACAGGTCTTAAAGATACCGCCCGGGGATATTGCCGAAATGAGCAGCCATGAAATCTTCGACATGGCAAATGATATTAGAGATTACCTGACTATTAGTTATGATGAATATGTTCAGTATTTAGCTTCTGCTTTTCAGGCAATAAAGGAGCTTGGTATAAAGGAGCAGATGCCAGAGGAATATCTTTTCACGCTTAAAGACGTTCAAGCGGATCCAGAACAGGTCAAGGAACTTGTCGCAAGCACCCACCGTTGCTTTGCTGAGTTGAGTGGTGATGAACTATAAGATCAGATTTATTGATGCACGTTAACGACCCAAAGCGGGAGCTGAATATTATGTAAAGAAATACTGCCTGAGTATTCATTAATTCTCATGGTTGACATATGTCAAGGTCTCTCAAACATGATGGCGCTAGACTGAATATAATTAGTTTGATGTGATTAAGTTAATAGTAAACAATGGAGATGGTTATCATGAGTATCAAAAAAGTTAGAATATTATTCGTTTGTTTGGCCGGGTTTTTTCTGGGCATGCCTACTGTTGCAGTTGCGGGTGCAGAGAGTGGCTTTTATCTAGGTCTGGGTGCTGGTGATTCTACGGTCAAATCGGGTGATTACTCTGAAAGTGATTCAGGATATAAAGTATTCGGCGGATACAATTTCGGTGTAATTCCTCTTGTTGATCTTGCTGTCGAAGGTTCTTATGTTCATTTCGGAAATCCTACTGATAACACTACGAGTGTCGAAGTGACCGGTTTAAATGCCTTTGGTTTAGCGGGTCTTAGTTTTGGGCCTTTTGGCATATTTGCTAAGGCAGGTCTGATTAACTGGGGCATGGAGACTACTGAGGGCCTTGTAACTAATAGTGAATCTGGAACAGACCCTGCGTATGGCGTAGGTGCAAGACTTGCCTTTGGTTCTTTCTCAGTGCGTGCAGAATACGAATTGTATGATCTTGATAATGACGTTGATGTTGATATGGTATCGATTAGTGGTATCTATACATTTTAAATTTAACTCTACAGTGGAAAAGAATTGTTATATAAAAAAACAGCAGCCATGATGGCTGCTGTTTTTTTGTGCCATTTGCCGAACGCTTAGCAGTAGAACTATGCTCTGGTGTTTTGGCCGCGCCATTGCGCTGGTGACGTGCCTGACCAGCGTTTGAAAGCATGAATAAACGTGGTTGCATCAGTGTAGCCAAGAGCTAATGCAATCTCTATATTGGATGCTTCACTATTATTGGTGAGGAAACTTTGCGCCATTGCGTAGCGGACTTCGTTAACCTCATCACGAAAGGTAGTGCCTTGCTCCTGAAGCCGACGGTTCAGGGTTCGCTCGTGTATACCGAGGTGCTGGGCAGCTGAACTGGCGGTGCATTTCTGTGTGATTAAGGTATTGCGCACAAATCTGTGTAGCTCATTAATCAGATCTTTTCCCTGGCTCAGATGTAGCTCGTCGGCTTTTCTTTCGAGATAGTCAAACAGAAAAGGATCCTCGCTCGACAACTTAAGTTGCAACCAACGGGTCGGAAATACAATTGCGTTCTCAGTGGCATTGAAACGAATTGGTGCCTTGAAAAAATTTTTATAGAGAGCAGGATTTAGTGGCGGTGGTCGCGAGAGTAATACTTTGGTTGGATTCCAGTCTTCACCGCAGAGACCGCGCATGATCTTGCAGGCAATGGCTATCGACTGGTCGTAGATCTGATCGGTTGCACTTACGCCTGATAAGTGTATCGCATAGCTCAGTGACGTGAGGTCACCGTCTGTGACTATGCTGACAGCGCCACCCTGGTCATGCAGATCCAGATGACGTCTCAGGGATAGAAGCGCGGCGTTGACATCATGCGCTGTGCTCAGCATGAATCCGGCGATGCCAAGAGAGGACGGGTCTGCGCGCATACCAATCAATAAACCAAAGTGCTTACAAGCTGTTGCTTCCACGCAGCGCGCAAAAAGGCGGCTTGTGAGGATAAAGGGAAGTTCGTGGTCGGGATCATCGAACTGAGATAGGGTGAAACCTAAGCTGTCCAGGATTGGCCCTGGCTCACAACCTTGTTCGTGCAAAACTGCAGGGAGGCTCATCATTGGACCGACGCGTACGGTAGCCGTTTGTTTTGCTGGAATGCTTTTACAGTTTGCTTTCATGATGTAAATCAAATTTTTGTTGTTATATTTATTAGTGTCGTAAATTATCAGTCTTTTGTCATATTTTGGCAACGTTTAAATCAGCATAACTTGTTATATTATAAGATAATTACTGGCCTGAAATTCAAGGGTTGATTCAATCCGAAAAATTTGTAATAAAAAGGAAATTTATGAAACTGTTCTCTCTAAAAGGTTTGTTACTTGGATTCCTTGGACTGGTGGCGGTCATCGCAGTTGTGTTGATCGGGGTAAGTCGGACGCCGTCACTGCACACGGAAGCCTCAGTTAGGACTGCCGCGGACGCTTATATCTACGGCTATCCATTGATTACTTTCGACATGGCCCGCAAGCAGCAGACCAATGTCACGAAGCCTGATGAACAACATGCGCCGATGAACCAGATGATTAAGATGCGTACGTATCTGCCCATCGATAACCACTGCTGCGCCGCACCCAATGCGGATACCCTGTATACCTTAGCCTGGCTGGATGTCGCTGACGAACCCTGGGTTATGAGTATCCCCGAGATCAAAGATCGCTATTACATCGTGCCTTTTCTGGATGGTTTCTCGGAAGTTATCAAGGTTATTAGTTCGATAAACGATGGCAGCAAAGCACAGACCCTGGCCATCACCGGCCCAGGCTGGTCGGGCACCTTACCTGAAGGTGTTACCCAGGTTAAATCATCGACCGCCATCGTGTGGATGCTGGGACGTATCTATAGTACCGGCACGCCTGAAGACTATAAAGCAGTGAATGATCTACAGGATAAATTCGAACTGGTTCCACTCAGCGCCTACGGCAAGACTTACACGCCGCCACCGGGTATCGTCGACCCAGACTTCGACATGAAGACTGCGGTACGGGCACAGATCAACAGCATGGATATCTACACATATTTCAACTATCTCGCTCGCTTGTTGAAGACCAACCCGCCCAAGCCAGAGGATGCCCAGATGGTCGCGAAGCTGACTAGTATCGGTCTGGTGCCGGGTGAGGATTTTGATCCGTCCATGCTTCGTGCACAGGCTCCAGAGGCCGTCGAATCCATAACCTCAGTGGCACAGGGTGAACTGGGAACAGAACCGGACGTGCACGCCAGTACCCAATTTACCCAGGGCGTAGGTATCATCGCGGACCAGGATTTTGATACCAGTAAACTAGGCTCCCTGGACAAGGAAGTAATCAAACTCGTGCCCAAAATTGGGCTTCTGAAAATGGCGCTGCGCCTGAAGCAGCAACCGACCACCAACGGCTGGCTGTACTTCACCAAGGGTGTCGGTAATTTCGGCACCGATTACCTGTTGCGCGGTATGGGCAACCTGCTTGGTC
>CAJXZZ010000054.1 GCA_913065105.1 uncultured Gammaproteobacteria bacterium
CCGCTTGATGATTATAGGGTTCAGGTACACCTGGGTGATGTGGCTGAACTTTTCAAAACAAAACAAGCTACTTAAGACGCTGTTTTATTAGATGTTGATAACGGCCCCCAGTGCTTCACACATGCCGACAATAACAACCTATATTCGATCGAAAGTTTACAGGCTATACGACAAACACTTCATCCTGGTGGCGTGTTAGCGATATGGTCAGCCTGGCACGATCCAAAATTCACCCAGCAACTAAAAAAAGCTGACTTTAAGGTTGAAGCTAAAACGGTCAGGGCGCATAAAGGTAAAGGTAGTCGTCATACTATTTATCTGGCCAGGAAAATATAGGAAGTTATCGGCATTAAGCACAGCTGATTATCGCAAATTTTTTTATGTGGTGTTCCTTCTTATAAACGCTACTTTTGACTGAAATTATTATTTTCACTCATTCATTGTTAAGTGTAAGACTCCTCAAGTTAATCGTCCATTTTTTGAGCTAGCTCAAACTTTTACCGTATTACATGTAGATAATGGATATACGATGTCTGTTTTTATGAACATACAAGATTATCAGAGGAAGATAGAATGAGTCATTACAACCACATTTTGATTGCCATCGATTTTTCACCGGCAGCTGATCATGTTTTAAGCAAAGCTCTTGATTTAGCACGAGACAATGAAGCCAGAATCAGCCTGCTTCATGTGGTGGAATATATGCCACCGCCTGATTATCTCAGCGATTCTTTGGTGAATACCGATTGGATTGTAGAAGAAAAAGTGATGCTCGAACACGCTAGAGACAAGATGCAACAACTTGCCAAAGCCCACGCACTGGAAAATGTTACGCTCGAAGTTGAGATCGGCACGCCAAAACATGTAATCACTCAATTCGTCGAGCAGCATCAGTGTGATCTGGTCGTACTTGGCTCACATGGTCGACATGGCTTAAGCCTGCTTTTGGGATCTACTGCCAATGCCGTGTTACACGCCATGCCTTGTGATGTGCTAACGATAAAAATGGAAAATTAATTTCATGGATAAGAGAGAAATGACCTCGATTCTTTTTTATTTTTTCTTAAAGGACTCTGATTCCTTAAACCCCTTTAACATAGTCACACTGGTGGCGCATCTCACGCTAATTTGAAGAAGACTATTTTTCGAAGCTAGAGAGTGTCTAGGATACTGGGAAGTTAATAATTCATGGTCTAAACTTATAAGTAGTTTCGGACGGTGGCGACGCAAAGAACAGACTTCTTATCTTAAAGAACTGGGTCATGATTAAGCGTAAGGTAGTTTGCCAGGTCCATATCGTAATTAAAGAATAAAGCGGCTATTGGATTGATGCCTGGGGAATTAGTTATAAAAAATTCATATATTATCTTGTTAAAAGCCATGCTTGCTGTATTTTGCTGGTTTTCGCTGGCTACTGCACAGCCCGTATCTTCAGTAAATTTATCTACGCCTGATCTGATAAAAGCCCTGCAGTCAGGTGGTTATATTATCTATATGCGTCATGGCATATCAGATCTCAGCCAAAAGGATAAAGACAGGCGAGATCTTAAAGACTGCAGTAACCAGAGAAATCTGTCCGCAGCAGGTCGAGAACAGGTAAAACGAATCGGGCGTACTATAAAAGCGCTTGAAATTCCGCTGGGCAAGGTATTATCCAGCCCTTACTGTCGATGTAAAGACACGGCAGCCTCAGTTTTCGGTGACTTCCAGATAGAGATGGACCTGGCTTTCTCTATGACCAAGGATGAGGAAGAGTCAAAGAGATTAGGTGAACGCTTGAATGACATGATGATGGAATCAGAAGCGGGTGCAAACAATGCCGTGTTTGTAGGGCATACGTCCAATCTCAGAGATGGCCTGGGTGTTTGGCCCAAACCCGAAGGAGTGATTGTGGTTTTTCAGAAAAAAGACAACGGAATTATTTTTAAAGGCATGATTCAACCGAATGAGTGGCTCGAGTATTAAGATTATAATGATCAAGGTTTGAATAAATGAACCTGCCGAAAAACTTATCTTTACGTGACCGCTTCCTGATAGCACCATTGATTGGTGTCATTCTGACGCTGATTCTATATTTCACCAGTAATAGTATTATTCGCTCGCATTCAGAACTATTTCAACATTTAGGTGAAAGCAATTTACCTCAGGTAAGTGAGATTAATCGTGTGACTGTGTTGCTAATCAAAAATCACACGCAGCTTACCGCTCTCTTGATTTCCGCGCTTGAACACATGGATGAGGAACGGGTTTATCTGGAGGGAAAAATCCTGCTGAATAGTATGCATGAGCTAGAAAATCAGTTCAGTCTGAGTTTTTTCTCTGAGCATATGATCATTACTAATCAAGCTAATATCTTCGAACAGGTCAAACAGGCATTTCGCCAATACCGTGAAGCAAGCGCTAGTGCCGTCGAACTCTCTACTGTTGATACCAAACAGGCTCAAAAAGAACTGCTTGCAGCTAACAGGGCACTAAACCAGTTAAACGAGTTGCTTTTGATCGTATCAAAACACTTTGTGCAGAATTTGACTGATGAATCCGCATTAATACACGATACGCTGGGGGATCACAATATCGTGACCGCCCTGACCATTGCGCTGGTAATAGCTATGATATTTTTTGCTGTCTACTTTTCCAGGCATCTGTCATCAGGCCTCGAACAGGTCAATCAGGCAATGATCAGGCTTTCGAGTGGCAACACGGATATAAAATTGCCTGAACGAACGGATGCTTATCTGCAACAGTTAACAGTTGCAGTTTTCAAGTTCAAGCAAACACTGGTGGAAAATGAAGAGCAACAGGATAATCTAAGATGTACTCTTGATGAACTTATGGACAGTGAAGAACGCTATCAGAGTCTTTTAGATCTAACCCCCACAGCTATTATCACAATCGATGACACACAAAAAATAGTTTTGTTTAATAAGGCTGCCGAACAGATTTTTGGCTATGACAGCCATGAGATGATTGGCCAGTCACTGGATAAATTGATACCTGAAAAAAATCGTCATCAACACAAAGATCAGGTTAAAAGTTTTGAAACTTCAGACGTTGACTCTATTCCTGCGATAAAAAGGAACCCCGTTGCTGCACTGAGAAAAAATGGTGAGACATTATTCATTGAAGCCAGTATTTCTAAGATAAAACGGGCTACTGGAACCTTGATAACAGCGGCAATTACCGACGTCACCGAGCGCCTGCAGGCAGAAGATAAAATTCAGCATCAGGCCAATTTCGATAGCTTAACTGACTTGCCCAATCGTTTCCTGTCGCTTGACCGCCTGTCTCAACTGTTAAGCGAGGCACAGCGCAACAATGAAAAAGTCGCCGTACTGTTCCTGGACCTGGATGATTTTAAAAAGATTAATGATACGCTGGGACATGAAACAGGTGACGAGCTTCTGATCGAGGCCGCAAAACGTTTATACAGTGTGATTCGCAGCGGTGATACGGTCGGACGTCTTGGCGGAGATGAGTTTATTGTATTACTTGGTGGACTGCCGAATGCGGCTGACGCACAACCTATTGCAGAAAACCTGCTTAATCGCTTCAGAGACGCATTCCGTATCAATGGGCGGGAGCTGATACTCACTGCTAGCATTGGTATCGCCGTCTTCCCGGAAGATGGCAACAGGGCATCAGAACTGCTTCGTAACGCTGACTCTGCCATGTATCACTCCAAGGAACAGGGGCGTAATACCTACTCCTACTTTACCGATGCCATGAACCTCGATGTGTCACGCAGGCTTGCGCTGGAAGAACAGATACACGGTGCACTGGATCGCGATGAATTTAGTGTCTTCTACCAGCCTCAAATTGATATAAGCAGCGGCAGGATAATGGGAGCGGAGGCATTACTGCGTTGGCACAACCCGGCACTGGGTGATGTCTCGCCAAAGGAGTTTATCCCCATCGCCGAGCAAACTGGCTTGATTCTACCGCTAGGGCAATTTGTACTGAACGAGGCTCTGGGTAAAACCGCGCAATGGCAACAGGACCTTGATGCTAAATTTAGCATCGCGATAAACCTCTCACCACGCCAATTCCGTGATCCCGAGCTGGTGAGTTTTATCGATAAAACCATGCAACAGTTCCATATCTCTGGCGACAGTCTGGAACTGGAGATTACAGAAGGTGTACTGATGAGTGGCCATGGCTATATTGATGCGGCCCTGGCTACGTTGAACAAACTTGGCGTGAGTATCGCCATGGATGATTTTGGTACCGGCTATTCTTCACTCAGCTACCTGCGTAGATATCCGTTTGATGTACTCAAGATAGACCAGAGTTTTGTCAGAGATATCGCAGTTGATCCGGCCGATCGGGAACTCATTCATGCCACTGTTGCTATGGCACATAGCCTGAAGTTGAAAGTGGTAGCCGAGGGTGTGGAGACAGAGGAGCAACTTGCCTTTCTAAAAAAACTGGGCTGCGACTATGCACAGGGTTATCTCTTTAGCAAACCAGTCACAGCGGAGGGTATGACAGGAATACTTGAATCAGGAATCGGTTAAAAAAACAGGAGTCAGAGCTAATGGGGACGGAGGGATTAAATTCCGTCCCCTTAAATTCATATTATTAAGTATTATAAGGTAGATAACCAAAGGCGTAAGCGCAGACCAGGTTCTGTGCTGTAGCCTGTTTCGACAAACGTGATCTCGCCTCTGGGGTCAAGAATAAAACTGGCGGGTACGCCTTTCAAACCAAAGGACTGTGCCAGTTCGCCACTGGTATCCAGCATTGCTGGAAATGTTAGTTGGTTATCTCGCATATAAGCTTTTACCTCTGCCTCACCTTCAGACCATGAGGCGATACTAATCACTGGATAGTCTTGCGAGATCGATTGTATCGTGTCATTTTCCATCTCACATATCGGGCACCAGGTCGCCCAAAAATGAAATAAAACAGGCTCACCTGAAAATTCGGAAATCGTAAATGCTGAGCCATCGATCAACTCACCAGTAAATTCTGACAGGTTGCCGCTTGCTGCGTCACGGGTTTTCCACCAGTTGGCCGCTTGCATAACAACAAGAAAAAGCAGGATATAAACCAGCCAGGAGCGCCAGTGTTTTTTTGTTTGGGTATTCATATTCACAAATCTACATGTGAAAAAGGAGGCTATAAGCCCCCTTTCTCGATATTCTCTTGTTTAAGATTATTAGCTGTGATCTAAGCGCAGCCACCACCCTGTGATGATGGGCAGGTCCCGCAGCCACCAGCACTTTCTGGCTCAGGAACATTGTTAAATATGAACGATGGCTGACCATTACCGCTATCAGCAAAGTCGATCTCTGCGCCGCGCAGATGTTCGATAGTGTCTGTCGCTACAATTAATGTCACGCCGTCATTGTCACGAACGAGATCACTGTCTTCCAGTCTCTCAGAAAACGTCATGCCGAAACTCATGCCACTGCATCCGCCTGCTTGTGAATAAATACGGATGCCAGCAATGTCGCCCTCAACATCGCCGATCAATTCAGCCATTTTCTGTTGCGCTGCTGCTGTTAATTGGAGGTCACTTACTGATAGTTCATTTGCTTGCATTAGGTATCGCCTGAGTTTGATTCGACAAAGGCGCAATTATAATAGAGAGCGATGATTTAATCTAATTACAATTAAAAGGGAATTAAGGAATAAAAATTAAAGGGGTCAGACTTCTTGATCATTCAGCATCGTAGGATGTGATGAAGCATGAATCGCATCGATCGCGTTTTTTAATAAAAGGTATTCTTTTTTCTCGATAGATGCGGTTCGTACCTCACCGGCATCCTACAATAGCTATTCAATTTTCCGCACAGGTATTGTTTTTGATTTACCCTTCATTCGCCTTGCCGAGCCAGCGTAGGGTGATCACCATGACCCTATGTCACAAATAAAAATACATTAGCATTCAATCCCCACACGCCTTAATATTACTGACCACTTCACCAAAGAGAGATGCCACATGAAAGCCAGAGCCGCCGTTGCTTGGGAAGCCAAAAAACCCCTTGAGATTGAAGAAGTTGAAGTGATGGGCCCGAAAGCAGGCGAGGTACTTTTAAAGGTCATCGCTTCTGGCGTTTGTCACACCGATGCTTTTACGCTTTCTGGCGAAGACCCTGAGGCTTCTTTTCCCGCTATTCTTGGCCATGAAGGTGGCTGTGAAGTGGTCGAACTTGGTGCCGGCGTAAAAAGCCTGCAAGTCGGTGATCACGTTATTCCTTTGTACATTCCTGAATGCGGTGAATGTGAATACTGTAAGTCACCTAAAACTAATCTGTGTCAGTCGATCGCTTCTACGGTGTGGACGGGTTATATGCCTGATGGCACTCGTCGTTTTTCTAAAAATGGTAAGGATATTTTTCATTACATGGGCTGCTCTACTTTTGCTGAGTACACGGTGGTGCCGGAAATTGCCCTGGCTAAAATCAATAAAGCCGCACCGCTCGATAAAGTTTGCCTGTTAGGTTGTGGTGTAACCACGGGTATTGGCGCGGTATTAAATACGGCTAAAGTTGAAGCGGGTTCTACGGTGGCTATCTTTGGTCTTGGCGGTATCGGTTTGTCCTGCGTGCAGGGCGCGGTGATGGCAGGGGCTGAGCGCATTATTGGTATCGACATTAATCCTGATAAATTTGAATTTGCTCGCCAGCTCGGTGCCACCGATTTTGTTAACCCCAATGATATTGACGGTTCGTTTGTTGAATACATGCAGGACACTTATAACGGTGGCCCGGATTATTCTTTTGAATGTATCGGCAATACTCATGTGATGCGCGATGCGCTGGAATGTACTCACATGGGCTGGGGTGTTTCGACGGTCATCGGTGTCGCCGGTGCGGGTCAGTTAATTCAAACACGGCCTTTTAATCTGGTAGTAGGTCGCACATGGAAAGGCTCGGCTTTCGGTGGTGTAAAAGGTAGAACAGAATTGCCGGGTTATGTTGAACGCTACATGGCCGGTAAAATTGAGCTGGATAGTCTGGTCACTCACACCATGCCTCTGGAAGATATTAATCGCGCCTTCGACCTGATGCACAGTGGCGAGAGTATTCGCTCTGTGATTATTTTTTAAGGACAGCCTGATGACACTGCAATGTATAGAAAGTATTAAGGAGTTTGGCGGTTATCTAAACCGTTACACTCACGACTCAGAAAGCTGTCATTGTGAAATGACTTTTTCTGTTTATTTACCGCCACAGGTAGCATCGGGTGATGTGCCCGCATTGTACTGGTTATCTGGTCTCACCTGTAACGATGATAACGCCCGCGTAAAAGCAGGCGCACAACGTTATGCGGCTGAACACGGTATTGCCTTAATCTTTCCTGACACCAGTCCGCGTGGTGACGATGTGGCTGATGAAGTTGATCGTTATGACCTGGGCAAAGGCGCGGGTTTTTATCTCAACGCGACACAAGCACCGTGGGCAAAACATTATCAGATGTATGATTACATCACGCAGGAACTACCGGCATTACTGGAAAAAAATCTGCCCCTGATCGCCGGTATAAAATCTGTCTCTGGTCATTCCATGGGCGGGCACGGTGCTTTAATTTGTGCGCTTAAAAATCCAGATGCTTATAAATCGGTTTCAGCTTTTTCACCCATTTGTAACCCGATCAACTGTGCTTGGGGTCAGGGTTGTTTCGATGAGTATTTAGGTGATGATACTAATTTATGGCAAGCCTATGACGCCACCGCTCTGGTCGATGCGGGCGCAAAGGTTTCTGACATTCTGATTGATCAGGGCACGGCTGATGAATTTTATGATGAGAGGCAATTACTGCCAGAAAATTTCAAAGCCGCCTGTGAAATAGAAGGGCAGCCGCTAACGCTACGCATGCAAGAAGGTTATGATCATAGCTACCATTTTATCGCCAGCTTCATTGGTGACCATATTGCTTATCATGCTAAAGCCTTGAAAGGGTAATCACGAATAATAGGGGGGAAAATTAAAGGGGTCAAACCTCTTTAATCTCAGCTATGTATGATGCTGCAATCTAATGCCAACATTTCTCAGTGAACTACACTCCATACCAGACCTATACTTTTAAACCTTTAGAATATATTGTGAGTTTTTATGGAATGTCCAAAATGCCATCATGTTCAGGATAATACTGTCGAGTGCGAGTCCTGCGGTATTATTTTTGAGAAATATCATGAGTATCTCAAGAGAGTTGAGGAACAAAAATACGAGGTGGTAGAAAAGAAATCAGGTTCTTCAAATTTACTGGTGGCGATCGCTGTTCTAATAGTTGCGGCGATTGTTTATTTCCTGATACCAGGTTCCGATGATAGTAAGAATGATGACGGTGCTAAGCGTGTGGTTTCACACAGCGAAGAGGTGGTGAAAGAGCCATCGACGAAGGCGAAAAAATCAAAGGTGAATTCGATTGCGAATAAGTTGTTGAAAGAATTTCCACCTAGAAATAATATCGAAAGAGCAGATTTAGCAACCGTATTTATAACTACGGCATGGGGAAGTGGTTCCGGGTTTTTTATTAATAGTAAATGCCAGGTCATAACGAATAAACATGTTGTCGAGTATGATAAGGCTGAATTAGGAGACGCCGAAGTACTAGCTGAAAAGTTAAAGGTGGTTATCACGGAAGATGACGAAGCCCTTAAAGTCATGTATTCGGATATCTATCGTGCCAGTTCAGATATTCAAAAAGATCGTCGTCAGGAAACATATAATATTTATGAGAAAAAAGTAGAAGAGAAGAAAGAGACTTATAACGAACTTATGAGCCAGATCAATAATCTGGGTGGTTCGTCCTCGATCATCGATACTGAGGTCACCTTAAAAGATGGGCACGTATATAACGTGACTTCCTTTAATCTAAGCCGTGATACTGATCTGGCTGTTCTGGACATTAATGGTGTGGACTGTCCATATCTTGATGTAAATACAGAAGAGAATTTAGCCTTAGGCGTGAAAGTATTCACAATTGGTAATCCATCCGGATTACAACATACGGTAACTTCCGGAATTGTTTCGGGTTATCGGGAATCCGACAACAAGCAGTTTATTCAGACTGATGCGCCTATTAATCCAGGGAACAGCGGCGGGCCATTGATCGATGCCGATGGAAAAGTTATTGGTATCAATACGATGATTCTTAGTGAAGCAGAAGGCATCGGTTTTGCGATACCCATTAATCTGGTTTTTGAAGAGTTCGCACAACTGAAGTAAAACAGAAACTAAAGGGACAGCATCCTTTAGTTTTCATCTAGAGGCATACGATGAGTCTTACGGGTATACTTGAAAAAAGGATGAATAATAGGGAAGTCCAGAGCCCTTTTTTTCTCCTTTTTTATTTATTAAATACATGATTAAAGGTTACATCAAAAAACTAATTGTCATAGCTTTGCTGATCGCTACAGGAATATGGCTGGAAGTGATTGGCTTACTCGATGCCGAAAAGATGCTGGCCGTGGCTAGAGGGTATTCAGATCAATGGTGGCTGGTTTTGGTACTCATTCTTCTACAAACTGCCATGTTCACCTTTGCACTGGCGGGTTCATTCTTTCTCTGGATTGTAGCGCCACTTTACCCGCCTGCAATGGCAACCTTTATCCTTGCGGCCGGTGGTACTCTGGGTGGTATATCGGCATACTTTTTTTCAAAACGTCTCACCGATGACTGGGTAGTCAAAATTGAAAAGTCACATGCTTACAAGCTTCTCCGAAAACAAGATAACTTTTTTACGTTATTTGCCTTGCGAGTTTTTCCAGCTTTTCCGCACTCTCTGGTTAATTACAGCTCGGGTATATTAAACGTTAAGCTGAGTCACTTCATATCGGCAGCAATATTAGGTATTTCCATAAAGTCTTACATATATTCAAAAGTAATTTATAACGCAACAACATCTGCATCGTTAGAAGACCTGTTAGATATATCTACATACGGGCCATTGGTATTACTTTCTGTAGTCACCCTCGCAGGCGTTCTCATTAATTACAAGATGAAAAAATAATTGGGGTTAATTAAAGGGGACAGATCTATTTAAAAACTAAATAGATCTGTCCCCTTTATTTTTTGAAGGTGTCGATCAAGGTTGTTCTTTTTTTTATCATGGCTGACGTCTATTTTCTGTTACCTGTTTTTTATGCTCTACTTTCTATCGGCGATGAGCAATATCGCCGGCAACAATAAAAAGTCCATGAGCAGTGCGATGCTGATGGTGATGGCCGATAACAGGCCCATATCTGCGCTCATCCGGTAATCTGACAGCATCAGTACGAGGAAACCGGCTACCAGTGCGATGGTAGTCGTCCACATCGCTGGACCAACAGTGGTGAAGGCATGCTGTATCGCTTCTGTCTGGTTCATGTTGAAGTTGTTCCTGGCGCGCAGGTATTTGCTGATGAAGTGCACGGTATCATCCACGACGATGCCGAGTGTCATGGAAACGACAACAGATAAGCCCAGGCCTATCTCGCCGACCAGCAGTCCCCATAGACCGAAGGACATGACAGCCGGAATGATGTTAGGTAACAGGCTGATCAAACCGATATCGATCCGTTTCAATGCGATGATGAGGATAAGGGAGATCGCGAGCAGCGCGCCGAAAGCCGCGAGCAGCATGTTGATGATGTTGCGCTGTGAGAGGTAGGCGAATACGATCGATATGCCGGTGCCCTGTGAGTGCATGTTTGCCGGTGTGTGGCTGCGTAACCATGCCTGTATTTCCAGATCGAGATCGCTGAGTGCCCGCGTGCCCATGTTCTGTGTGGTGATGATCAGCCGGGTTGCCGACTTGTCGATATTGATGATGTTGTTCAGGTCCAGTCCATAGGGCAGCGACATCTCGTATAACAGCAGGTACTGTGCTGCCAGGTCCTGCCGTTCCGGCAGCCGGTACCATTTTTCATCATCACCATGCATCACGCGGTTGAGCTTTTTCATGATATCAGTGAGGCTGGTCACCTGTTCAACCTGCGGGTGCGCTCTTAACCACTGCACAAAACTGTCGAGGTAGGCCAGAAATTCAGGGTCATTGATGCCCTGCGGCGTTCCAGAACGGATATTGTATTCGAGGAAATCCGCACCGCTGATGCGCTGTTCCAGCACATCGGTCGCCACGCGTACTGGAACGTTTTCGGTGAAGTAGTTTATCCAGTTATCATTTAGCTTGTTCTGTGTGGCGCTGTAACCCAGCACGGTGATCAGGCACAGCGTCGATAACAGTATCGAAGTTTTGTGTTTGATCACCCACAGTGCGATGGCACTCATGATGAGAAACTGGCGCGGATAGCGTTTTACTTTTAACGACATCGGTAATACCGATACCAGTGCTGGCAGAAAAATGATGGAATAGAAAAAAGCGGCGGTGATGCCGATGGCGACGATGTTACCGAGGTTATGAAAAGGCGGTGCATCGGAAAAGTTCATGCTGAGAAAACCGACCACCGTGGTCAGGCTGGTGAGGAATATGGCCTGAAAATTGAATTGTATCGATTCGATGATGGCCTCGCGCTGGCTTTTCCCCTGGTTCAGCAGGTGGTACATCATGAACATGATATGCACGCTGTCTGCTACCGCCAGGGTGAGGATGATGGTCGGCGCACTGGCTGATGCCGGATTGATGGCGATCCCGAGCCAGCCGGCAAGCCCCATCGCAGTACCGGTCGCCATGACGATGATAGTGAGTGTTATCAGGGTAGCGGCTATGGTACGGAAGATCAGACCGATGGTGATAACCAGTACCAGCAGCATCAACGGCACCAGCGTGCTCATGTCCTTCTGGCCAACTTCAGAAAAAGCGGTATCGAACATCACGCTGCCGGTCAGATAAAATTCGATATCCGGATAGGCCTCACTGTAGTCATCACGAAGTTTGCGTGTATAGCTGGCGATCCTGGCGATGGTATCAGGCACCTTATCAGTGAAATTGATATTGACGATGATATTGGTGACGGCACCATCGATTGAGATGATGCGGTTGAGCAGGATGGGTTCATGCAGTGCGATGTCTTTTCGTTTCGCGATATCCTCAGAGGAGAGTGCGCCGATATCTTCGAACAGGTCTTCGACGATGAGGTTATCATCCTCAGACCAGGTGTGCTGGAAGTTGGTGATGGAATCCACCCGGCTGGAGGCAGGCGTCTGCCAGAGGGCTTCGGTCATCTCCTGAACAACACTTAATACTTCCGGTTTGAACACCTGTCCGTCTTTGGGGACGATAACAAACAGTACGTTTTCATTTTTGATGTAGGTCCTTTCCATCGTTTCCAGCTGCTGTAACTGGGGGTTGTCCTTACTGAAGAACACCCGCAGGTCGCTGTCAATGGTGAGGTGCTGCAGGCCTGCGCTGCACATCAGAAATAACAGAACCGATGAGGTTATCACCAGCCAGCGATGGGCCAGGACTCTGGTTGTCAGTATGTTAGAGAAATGGGTCAGAGTGAATCTCCCCCAGTTTCAGTTTAACGGATACTTTATTAATCGCGTGGTTCCAGTACTTTTGGCAAATGAAAAACCTCGTAGCCATCAATCATGGAGCCAATATCAAAGGACTTCAGGTGTGTAGCCATGTTGTCTGTGTAAAGCAGGTCTTTGAATTCAAACAGGCTGTTTTCAGTATGACATTGGTCACAGGAGATGGGGTTTTTGGTTAATGGCTGATGCATCTTTTCCATGGCTTCACTTTGCTCGGCCTCACTCAGCTTGTCTTCCGCAAGCAGGTAGGCGGAAACGGTATCATCGTCGATCAGCTTATCCAGGCGACTTTCTGTTTTATTCTCAAGCAAAAGCGGAACTATACGAGCAGTATACATCCCGGGATCATCCTGAAGTTTTTCTAAGGCAGCATCGGTATCATTGTCCAGCCATTTATAAATGATGCTTTCCTGCCTGTTATTTTCGCGATGGCATACGTCACAGTCAATGAACCATGAATGTGCATTGAAAAATGCCCGCACTTTTGCTGTTTCATTATGTGGGTAATCACCGTGACAGGTGACACAGTTTGATGGATATTGAATTCCTTTAAGCACCACATCATCCAGGTTATGGAAATGTAGCAGTGTGTATTTATCTATATCTGTCGGCTGCACAGCGGCTTCTTTTAAGGTTTTTGAAACGTAACCTCGGGTTTCCATGTCGATAGGGCCTCGTAAAAAGTACATCCACAGGATCCATAATGTCAAACTAAGCAGCATTATAAAGACAAACAGCATCGTTATATCAACAATCAGGTCTTTAAGGATGCTTTTAAGTTTAGTGTTTGTCATTGTCGCTGGCCCCGGCTGCTGGCTCGTCGGATTTTTTTATTTCCCGTTCATACCAGAGCTCATGTTCATCTTTCATCATTTCCTCTGAGATCATGCCGTCAATAAATGTTCTGTTCATAGGGTAAACATGGGGGTTGTAATGAACAGAAAAAATGTGTCCTACAATAATGGCCAGGGTGGCGAGCACGGCTTCACCCAGATGAAAAACATTGGCCACTTCAAGGTAAAATTTTGGCCATAAGTATTCTGTCCACATCATAATCCCGGTAATAATTACAATGGTCATGCCAAAATATACGGACCAGTATTCGAGTTTTTCCAAGTACATAAAACGGTCCAGTTTAGGTTTTTGTTTGCGAAAACCAATCATGAACATGACATTCTGGTATGCATCAGAAGCATCCCTGAGGCGGGGCAACATATCGCTTACCCAGCTTTTCCCTTCTTTTGTAGTGACAACATAAATCAAATGATAAACGCATACTGCAGTAACCGTGACACCGGAAATACGATGTACCCAGCTGCGAATATCGAACACTATTTCACCATAATCACCAAACAATTCAATTAACCACCTATCTGCCTGCAGCATAAATCCGGTCACTATTAACAGGGTGGTCGATACAAACAGAATGACATGTTGAATACGTTGACTTTTTGTCATCCGTACAAACTTACGTCCGCTATTATGTTCTGAGTTCATGTTTAATGTCCTCCCTTCTTTCGTTCACGTCTGGCAGCATGAAAATCGAGCAGTCTATGCAAGCCTAGTCCGCCAACGACCAGTATTATCAGTACTTTGTAGAACATCTGGATCCAGCCGATTACCCTATTCTGAAACCTTGTTTGTTGCTGTGATTCGGTATCAGTTTCCGGTGCTCCTATGATTTTGGATATCTTGATTTTTTCCGGTGAAGGATGAACATAACCACCACTGGCAAAGTCTGTACTCGCATCAATATGACAGCCTGACTGGCTGCAGGTCTCATGTTTATTTTCCGGGTTAGTGGGCGAGTCGATATTTTTTCTTGATGAGATTCTATGGGGCGAAAAACCTAACTGGTAAGGGGCATGACAGTTCAGGCAGTTTGGTACTTTAGTGTTGCCATAAAACAGCGCCCTGGCATGAAAGGTGTTAGCAAAACCGATTACGACATCAAGCTCATGTCTGTCCATTAACTTTTTGTCAGCATGGCATGTGCTGCATAATTTAACCACTTCCCTGGAAGGACGGCGTTTGGTTTTTCGATAGCTAATATGCTCATAAAAACGTTGGGTAAATTCACCAGACTGATGACATTCCTCACAAACCTTGAGAAAGGTCATAACATCTACCTGTTCCTCATATTCAGCGTGGTAGGTTTTATTACTGTGACAGTCCTTGCAAACGGGAAGATCTTCTTTATGGGGAGTGTTTGAACCTTCGCTACCATGTACGCTGGCATTAAAGTCATTGACGATTTTTTTATGTGAGAAAGGTTTGTTAGAAGAAGGGTCAATAATATGGCAGTTGCTTGCGCAATCTACCTTTGCAACGTCAGTGTGAGGAATTTTGGTAACACCGGTATGGCAAGATTTACAACGTATAGCACCGTGATAGGTTTTTTCGTATGACTTATTGTTTAAGTAAAAGACCCGTTTGATTTTATTTTTATTGTCTGGCCCACTGTTGTCAATTCGACCAAGCCCGGGGTATTTATGGCACATTGTGCAGCTGCCTTCTATTTCAGCAATAGAAGAACAGGAAAGTAATAGTCCAGTTATTACCACTGTGCAACACAATATCTTGTGTAAATTCCGGTTCATGACTAAGTAGCCATTGCCGCCGTAAGACCTGTTACTAACAAAGTACTGTTCATGACCGCCTCAGTGAACTCTTAGTTATTCGAGCCGGATTTATTTTTTATAAACCAGCTAGAACATACGCGATATTCATACAGATATGAGTAATACATATTAATGCAGTCAATTAGCAGTAATCTTGATTAAGGTCAAGATTGGAAAGGTAAAGCCTGCCCCGTATGCTCCATTGACACTGGACATGCTATTCTAAACAAGCCCAAAAAAGTGAGAAAACGAAACACGATTGGCGCAATTATGACTTTGATAATACACCCCACTATCCCCATCAACTACCACTTGAGGTCGCACACCGTTGTGTCGCCCTCATTAGAGAATTAGGCCTGGTATACGGCGCCATCGATTTAGTGCTTACACTAAACGGTGAATATTTTTTCCTGGAAATTAATCCCTCGGGACAATGGGCATGGTTGCAGGACCTATGTGACTTACCTATCGCTCAAGCACATTGTCGTTTATTTAAAGCCTTGATTGCAGGTTCTTTTCGCTTCGAATATTGAAATCTTGGGTTGCCTAATTGAATTCCAGTCAAGCAGGATTTCAAAAAAACGAAATTAAAGGGGTCTGAGCCCTTTAATTGATTGCAGCTAATACTTATTGTGCTTGGTGGCTTGCCTTTAACTGACTTACCTTGTCGCCTAGACAAGCCTTGACCTGCTCCTGGTCCAGGGTTTCATGTTCTTCAAGTTCATTAATCAGGTTATCCAGCAGTTGCCTGTGTTTGGCAATTAAATCGATAGCCTGTTTTTCGGCATTGCCCAGAAGTTCTTTTACCGCCTTATCCACCGACATCGCCGAGTTTTCGGAAAAGTGACGCGGCAGTGCCATTTCTCTGCCCAGAAACGGATGCTCATCGCTATCGCGCAGATCCACTGGACCAATTTCTTTTGACATGCCCCACCGCGAGACCATGGCGCGGGCCAGTGCCGTTGCCTGTGCAATGTCATCATCGGCGCCGGAACTGACACTACCTATAAGTTCCCGTTCAGCACTTCGTCCGCCCATCATTACCACCAGCCGATCTCTCAAATAATCCTCTGGCAGCGTGTGTCGCTCCTGCTCGGGTAATTGATGGGTGGCACCCAGCGCCCTGCCACGGGGAATGATACTTACCTTATAAATAGGGTCGGCATGGGGCAGAAAATAGGCAACCAGCGTATGGCCGGATTCATGCACTGCCAGACGATGCCGCTCTTCCGGCTGGATAGCCAGGGTACGTACCGTTCCCATGATTAGCTTATCGCGTGCTTCATCAAAACACTTCATGCCCACTTGTGTTGCCTTATCCCGGGCTGCCAGCATAGCGGCTTCGTTCACCAGGTTTTTGATATCGGCACCAGAAAAACCGGGGGTACCGGCCGATATCTGCTCCATGTCCACGTCGTCAGCCAGCGGCACCTTGCGGCTATGCACTTTTAGAATGGCAACACGGTCATTACGGTCGGGTAATTCCAGCACCACATGACGATCAAAACGCCCGGGCCTTAGTAATGCCGGATCCAGTACATCGGGGCGATTGGTCGCGCCCAGTACGATGACGGCTTCGCGGCCGCTAAAGCCATCCATTTCAGCGAGGATCTGGTTAAGGGTTTGTTCGCGCTCATCATGGCCGCCACCGAGACCCGTACCACGGGTACGGCCGATGCTGTCCAGCTCGTCAATAAAGATAATCGCCGGTGAGTTTTTCTTGGCTTCTTCAAACAGGTGACGAACACGAGATGCACCGACACCGACGAAAACTTCAATAAATTCAGAGCCTGAAATGGAATAGAATTTGACGCCGGCCTCTCCAGCCAAAGCCCTGGCTATGAGTGTTTTACCGGTACCGGGTGGTCCCATCAGTAATATGCCTCGTGGCACCTCGGCACCAAGCGCACGAAATTGATCGGGATGTTTGAGGAATTCAATTAGTTCGGTAACTTCCCGCTTAGCGGCATCCTGACCTGCAACGTCATCAAAGGTGATATCGGGAATGTCCACCGATTTGGTTGAGCCATGCAGGAATTTACCCAGCTCGCCTTTGCCGCCTAATCCTCCAGACATGCTGCGTTGCGCCCGATTAATAATCCAGAACCAGAAAGCAATAATAAGTATCCATGGCAATAGATTAAGCAGTACCTGCCATAAAACATTCTCGGCTTCTGGCGGAAATGCTTTTACTTCAACACGCCGTGCTTCGAGAGCGGGTAACAGGCTTTCATCGCCAATATCGGGAATTCGTGTCTTGAAATGCATGCCCATTGCTTTCTGCGGGCCGATGCCTGTGGCTTGAATCAAAGTACCTTCAGCCACATTGCCCTTTAGCGTGACTGACGCCAGCGAGCCATCATTCAACAATTGCTTGAACTCGCTATAGGGTATGTTAATAACAGGCTCAGTTACTGTTTTTTGTGACAAAGCGAAATAAAGCGAGACAAACGCAATAATGATTATCGCATTGATGATCCAGTTTTTTGGAATCGGATATTTTAGTGGAGCTTGAGATTCTGGCATTAGTTACCCCGTTCCATTTCGTCAGCTATTCCAGTCTACAGGATGCAAAGTTAAAAGGGGATAGAACTCAAATAATAGGGACACGACTACATGGCAAGGTTTGTTCCCAATAAACCTTTTGCATTTCCTCCATCCATGGAGGTCAGAGTAGGAGGTACGAGTCCAAGGACGGACGAAGGTAGAACAATGCAGGAAGCAATTGTCGAGAATCACGCATATGTCCATGGATGGACGGTAGTAGGGTAACGCAGGAGTAGTTACCGAGGAACAGTGATCGAGACCACGGTTTTGTACTTGTTCAACTATGCACGCTGCATCCCGAATTTTCCCACATGCACATAACTGTGTTATGTGGCCCTGTCATTTCATTTATGTGTTTTGTTCCAAGTCACTGTCTACAGTAAATCGTTTCCATAGTTCCAATAACGATTGCTCATCTTTGCGTTGATAAAACTTTTCCAGGGCATCTTCCTGCGCTTCAACTATTTCTTCCCAGTGCTCCCAATTAGTAAGCAGGTTATGTAATTTAGTGTCTATGTCATCGCTATTTAATGGGTCGATGGTGAGGTCAGTTTTAATAATCTCGGCAACTCCCGAATCTTGTGGATACAGAATTGGCACGCGATGTTGCATAGCTTCTAATACCACCATACCAAAAGGTTCAGCACGTGATGGCATCAGTACAGCACTGGCACCGTCAAACGCTTCGCCGCGATAATCCCAATCTAGCGCACCCATCAAATGCACAGCATGATTGTGTTGAAAATTTTGCCAGTACGTATCCGCATTACCCCACATCCAAAATGTAAACTCGGGATGTTTGTGATGTAATCGACTTGCAGCGGAAGCAAAAAGTTCAGGGCCCTTCTGTGGCGTAAAGCGTCCTAAAAAGACAGTTCGCCCTGTTTCAAACTGACCCATCTCATCAGGGTCAATATCCTCCTGAGACAACACATTGGGGATCACTGAAATTTTATTCGGCGCTATGGCATATTCAGACTGTATGGTTTTAGATGTGACATGACTTGGCGTGACTATATGTGTTGCCTCATCGGCGCCCCGTTTTTCGATGCGATGAATAACCCTGTCTTCGCCCGTAACACGTCTATCTATTTCAGTAGAATGGAAGTGTGCAATCCACGGTATCTGTTTTGATTGTGCTGCTTTCTGCGCTGCTTCAAAGGTGACCCAGTCATGGGCATGGATAATATGAAACTGCTCCTTTCGAATAAAACGTTCGAGACGTCGTGCATATTTATCGGCAACACGTAATACTCCTGAACCTCGAATCAGTGGTGTATAAGAGGAATAGGGAGAATAGCCCTGGTAACTTCCCGAGTAAGAAGTATAACCATAAGTTTGTTCATACGGAGAAGAAGCCAACCGGGCACCTGAAGCTTGAGATTGCGCATGAGCCCAACCTGGCGCTGTAGTGTAAGGAGACGGAATATCTCCATAATTTTCCGGCGATGAACCATACGGAGAAAAACCACTACCTGTGGTATAGGAAGAAAAATTACTGCGTGGCGGACGTATGCCCAGAGACTTTAATTCAACATCGGTGCCAAATGGATTGGGCAGAATCAAACGTTCATCCCAGGGAACCACAACAGTGATCTGCACACCAAGCTTACGCAACTTACGCACCCAGTGATAACAGGCCGTCCAGGTGCCGCCGGCAACTAACGGTGGAATCTCCCACATCAACATCAAAACGCGCATGCCGGTGGGGTCGGGGCCATGGATTTTAATCAGGTTTTCTAAAATACCCTGGTCAAACTTTGCCTTACGCCAACCAGCAATCAATGACCAGTCCATGGCTTCAGGATCAAACACAGCGTTTGTAAGATCCGCCGCAGTGAGATTCATGTCCCATACCATGGCATCATTTAATGTGGCCTGATTGAGTCTGGCTTTAGAGAGGTTTGCACCCCCCAGATCAGCATAGGTTAAATTTACTTTTTCCATATCCGCGTTTTCAAAATTGGTGCCCATTAATTTTGCTGCGGTAAAATTTGTAGCTTCTAAGTCACTGTAGCTTAAGTTGGCATCTTCAAGATTGGCATCGCGCAAATCAAGGTGTTTGAGTTTTTTCTGGTATGAAAAATCCACGCCTTTAAGATTGACACCCTGCCATGAAACAAGACGCAGTGTTTTCTCTGGCAGAATTTGCACCGCTTGTTCGGCTGCAATGCGAATGCTGCGCATGACTTCCTTATCGTTTTC
>CAJXZZ010000055.1 GCA_913065105.1 uncultured Gammaproteobacteria bacterium
AAAAAAATGCTGACCAGGGAGCGCTGCTGACAATTTTTATATTCATTGTCCAGGTCAGTCAACAATGCTTTGACGTACGCATTCTCATCGAACGAATCATTTTTTTCATGCGAGTTAAAGTCGCAATACGGGCATTTTTTTATACACCACGGAATATGAACATAGAGGCTTAAAGGGATGTTGCGTTGAATGGTAGACTGCACTTGATGTTGATGGGGAGAAAAAAAAGAGGCACAACTTTAGCAGTTATGCCTCTTACAATGTAGCTTGAATACGACCAGGTGTTGCTTATGCACCCGATTGAGGGTTTACGTTGTCTTCAAGCCGCAATGTTGGTTTCCCGGAACTGCAATTTCAATGCGTGCCGGAGGATCAAGTATTAAACCATCCATGATGGCAATAAATTCTTCTTCTGATCGGTTATTACCCAGGCGAGGATTAAAGGATTTTTCTCGTCCGATAGTGGTAGCGGTAAAACCATGATAATCATGGCCAGGGTAAACCACGGTTTCATCATCTAAGCTAAACAGTTTTACAGTTACCGAGTGATAAAGACTGCTGGCGTCACCAGACTGGAAATCTGTCCGACCACAGCCATTTACTAACAAGGTATCACCGCTAAATATCGCCCCATCTATGCGATAGCTGATATCAGTATCGGTATGCCCCGGGGTGTAGATAATATCTATACTTTCGTCGCCCAGCTTTAATGCATCGCCGTCAGACAACAGGATATCAGCGCAATCAGAGTTGCTGTTTTTATGTACCCCTACCTGGCAGTTAAACTCGTCTCTTAATAAGCCAGAGCCGGTTATATGATCGGCGTGGATATGTGTTTCCAGGGTATATTTGAGCGTTAATCCTAGCTGATTAATCAGCGTAACATCACGCTCGACCTGCTCCTTGACCGAGTCGATCAGCGCCGCGTGTTTTGTTTTTTCATCCCATAACAGATAACTATAAGTACTTGTTACAGCGTCAAATAATTGTTCGATAAACATAGTTTGATTGCCCCATTCAAAATGAGTGAGTCATATATTAACCGCAGTGCTGGTAATGATGCATGCCACCAATATTGGTTACATTGGTGAAGCCCAGATTGGCTAGAATTTTTTCGGCCATTATGGCGCGACCACCAGCCTGACAGTAAACCAGCACGGGATCATCTTTATCCATACGCTCATGTGCCAGTATCGGCAAAATCGCTAATGGAATATTTTTTGCATTCGGTAAAGCGCCACGGTTGAATTCAGCGGTATTACGCACATCCAGTAGGGTGGCTCCAGCCTGCATGGTTTGACGAATATCGTCACAATTTAAATTGGCCATAGTTTTCGTCTCAACTGTATCGGGTTAGTCTTTACTTTTCGATATAGTTAAACGAAATATTGTATAAGTTACGACAATTCCGATAACTATAAGGCTGTAAGTTAGTGCGTCAAAAATCATGATTAAATCACCTCATGTAATAATATAAGACATTAGTATAGTCTAATATAAGAAAGTTCCAATAACATTGTCAGAAATTTGTGAAATTTGTCACGTTTCTGACAGAAGACTCACAGGGCAGGCGATAGTAAGCGGTTAAATATGAAACCAACAGATAAAAATCAATAGCTTAGGGCTATTTTTTATTTGATGTGTTGTTGAGTTACGGAGTATTATTTGAGTCGATCAACCGCTTATGTAGCCAGATTATTAACAAAATCCCGGGGATGGCGATAAGTGTGCAGAACAAAAAGAAACTGGACCAGCCAAATGCAGCAACCATGTAACCGGTAGGTGCGGCAGCAAATACTCGCGGCATGCCCATGAAGCTGGTCAGTAGAGCAAATTGAGTTGCTGTAAATCGTTTGTCTGTCAGGCTGGCAATAAAACCGATATATGCGGCGGTGCCCAGACCGGCGCTCAGGTTTTCGAAAGCAATAACAGCAGTGAGCGCAAAAATATCGTTGCCCATATAAACCAGCCAGATAAAACCAGCAGTCGAGACTGCCTGTAGCACCCCAAACCAGAGCAAACATTTATAGATGCCGTGGCGCATAACGAAGATGCCACCGATGAAGGTACCGGCGATGGTTATTGGGAAGCCGAAGATTTTTACGATTCCGGCGATCTCAGATTTGCTAAAGCCTAGATCAAGGTACAGCGGGGTGGTCATCTGACCGGCCATGGTGTCGCCAACTTTGTACAAAAAAACAAAAAATAAAATGATGATGGCGTAGTCACGGGTGAAGTATTCTTTAAATGGCTGGACCACGGCTTCCTGCAGGGTCCTTGGTTTACCGTGTTCTGCTTCTGGTTCTGGCGCGAGCAGGGTGGCAATTAAACCAGCGCTCATGGCGGAGGCCATGATTATATAAACCCAGTGGTATGCCATGTGGTCGGCTAAAAACAGACCACCGCCCGTTGCCAGTAACATACCTACACGGTAACCGCCGACATAAAGTGAGGCGCCCATGCCCTGTTCATCATCAGCGAGCGACTCACGTCGATAGGCATCGATGACAATATCCTGACTGGCTGAAAAAAAGCTGAGCAATAAAGCCGCGAGCGCTGTCATCATTAACATCTGTGATGGGTTGGAAAAGCCGAGTAATGCAATCGATCCGGTTAAACACAGCTGCCATAAAAAAAGCCAGCCACGGCGTCTGCCGAGTAGTGCGGGTGAATAACGATCCATCAGCGGTGCCCAGACAAATTTTAATGTATAAGGCAGTCCTACCAGTGCGAACAGACCGATAGTTTCTATGTTGACGCCAACATCGACCATCCATGCCTGCAATAAAGAGCCAGTGAGTAATAACGGCAGTCCACCGGAAAAACCCATGACAAAGGCGAGCAACATGCGGCCGGTAAATAGCGCGGTGAATACCTGCGTCCAGGAAGACTTGTGCTGTTCGAGTTTGGGGGTTGTATGCTTCAAATCGGTTTGGTATCGATCAGCTTAACGTGTAATCATAATCAATGATCAAAGGTGAGTGATCAGAAAAGCGTTCATCTTTATAGATATCAGCCGCTTTCACAAAAGGCGCCAGCTTGGGTGTGATTATCTGGTAATCGATACGCCAGCCGGTATTGTTTGCCCATGCCTGGCCACGATTGGACCACCAGGTGTACTGGTCGGGTAACTGATTAACCACACGGAAAGCATCAACAAAACCCATTTCATCAAACAGGGTGTCCATCCATGCACGTTCTTCAGGTAAAAAGCCGGAGTTTTTCTGGTTACCTTTCCAGTTTTTTATATCGATTTTTTTGTGTGCAATATTCCAGTCACCACAGATAATAAATTCACGACGTTTACGCCGCAGTGCCTGCAGGTAACCCATAAAACGCTCCATGAAATCAAACTTTACATTCTGGCGCTCTTCACTGGCTGAACCGGAGTGCATATAAAGTGAAATTACACTGAGTTTCTCGAACTGGAACTCGATGAAGCGACCTTCCAGATCAATATCGTACCAGCCAATGCCTTTTTGTACTTTTTTTGGCTTCACTTTGCTGTAGATAGCGACGCCGCTGTAACCTTTTTTCTCGGCATCGTGGTATTCACAAAAATAACCGGCAGGGCTGAAGTGTTCGTCGGTCAGTTGATGAAATTGGGCCTTGGTTTCCTGTATGCAGACGACGTCAGCATCGATTATTTTTAACCAGTCAAAAAAACCTTTTTTCGCGGCGGCGCGAATACCGTTGGTGTTGGCGGAGATAATACGCATGGGTTTATTCAAGAATATTTTTTATTATAGTGAGCGCGTATGATACCTGAAATTGCCTCGCCTGTTACGAAGTAAGCTAAAAATCACGTATACTGCGCAGACAAAATACGGGTGTTAGAAATGCAGGAAAATAAAAAACGATTTATCGAGTTAGCCATCAAGTACCAGGTGCTTCGATTTGGCGAGTTCACCCTCAAGTCAGGGCGTATCAGTCCTTATTTTTTTAACGCGGGTTTATTTAACAGCGGTTATGCACTGGCAGAATTAGGTAGCTGCTACGCACAGACCATCATCGAAAATGAAATCGATTATGACGTCCTATTCGGTCCAGCATATAAGGGTATACCACTGGTGTCAGCCATTGTTTATGCCCTGTCAGTGAATCACAACATAGATAAACCTTATGCCTTTAATCGCAAAGAAGCCAAAGATCATGGTGAAGGCGGTCTAATCGTTGGTGCAGAATTAAACGGTAAGGTATTAATTGTTGATGATGTGATTACTGCGGGCACTGCGATTCGTGAGGCAGTAGACATTATCCATGATGCGGGTGCGACAACATCGTCAGTGTTGATCGCGCTGGATCGACAGGAAAAAGGCAAGTCAGAATTATCGGCTATTCAGGAAGTGCATCGCGATTATGGTATTGACGTTTTCAGTATCATCACGCTGGGTGACCTGATCGATTACCTGGCAGTGGGTGATTCTTTTGCTGGACACCTTGATGCCATGAAAGAGTATCGTAAGCAATATGGTATTTGAATATTTGTTTCTTAGCCCAGTATTAAGCTATATCAGTATCAAGCTATATATGGGGCAACGGGAAGGCTGTAGTATTTAAAGGCTTAACGTCGCAATAAAAATTATTATTGCGATAACCGATAGTACGGGGTGTATTAGATAGGCGACTAAAACCCATAGTGAGGCGAATCCGATCAGCATTGGTTTTGTTGCTTTCATTATAAAATACACATTGCAGTTGCTCAGAATACTCAGGCATGTGCCAGACGAGAAGCCCTGGTAAAAAGTCGCTCAGCAACCCCCGTTATTAGATGCAACAACAGTGTCACTATTTATCTGGACTCCGCCAGGCATAAATAACGCCAAAGATTGTTCAGAAAAAACCAAAAGAAGAACCGCAAGAAGATATTTAATCGAACCCATGCCTGACTCCGGTGTTTATCATTGTTATAAGTAAAGCAAAAGCCATGCCAGCATTATAATTATAATGTTATCAATCAGATAGAAAAGCAGCATTTAAGCAATTGTAAACTTTTTAGACACTGTTTAAATACATGATCTGGCTTAAGTGCGCCATATAGTTATTTCAGTGGTTTTTGACTATCACTTTTATTGTTAATTTTTGTGACACTTGTATGAACGACTGTAATGTGTCGACAGTGGTGAAAGAAAAGCAGGTCGTCGTCAGCACGAAAAATATGATTGCAGAATAGATATAAAAGCAGGTCTTTACGTCAATACATAGAATTACACTGCAGAAATCAGCCGAATATCAGTTTCAGTCCAATCAGAAACGTCACGATCTCAAAGCTTCGTTTAATTACCTTGTTGCCTTTCACTATTGATAAATGCGCCCCAATATATCCGCCAATCGCCGAGCCAAGCAATAGAGCAGGAATCCATAACCAGTATATATCACCCAGCAAACCTAAAGTAACCGCTCCGGAAGCATTCCAGAATAAACCAACGAAGACCAGTGTATAGGCAACGGCTAATTTATAATCCAGGCCAAACCAGTGGATCAGCCACAAAGTAACGAATAGACCGGTGCCTGAGGTTAATGATCCATTAAGAATACCAATTAAAAATAACGTTAGACCGCCGATAACATAACCCTTTCGATGCCGGTTTTTTAACTCTATGGCCTGCCCCAGGTCCGGTGAAAAAAAGGAGTAGATGCTCAGCCCCATGGTCAACAGGCCTAATGCCATTTTTGCTATGTTCTCGGGTATCTGCAGGATAAAGCTAGCGCCTAATACAACGCCAGGTAAGCCGGCTAGCAGGATGAGTAAAGCAAGATCCCGTTCGATTTTATTATCTTTCAGGTGGCGAGCAGTGGCGCCGATACCCAGTGCGATGGTGGCTACCTTGTGGGTGGCCAGTGCAAGCCCAAATGGCAGTCCGAGAAAAATGAGTGCTGGCAGCTGTATCAGACCTGCGCCGCCACCAGACAAAGCAGAGAACAGATTGGCAACAAGTGAGATGATAAATATGAGGAGTTGTTCGGCCACGTGGTTAAATACTCGATTCCTGACAATTTATGCCTATACTAATAGCTTATCAGTTATCAATTCCTGAGGTTGTTCACTATGCGTTATGCTTTGTTTTCCCTGTCTGCAATTATATTAGTTTGTTCATTTTCAGCTCAGGCCAAGATGTACAAATGGGTGGACGAAAATGGCGAGATGCACTTTGGCGACAGGATACCGCCTCAATATCTTGTGAAGGAGCATGAAGAGTTAAACGAATCAGGAGTGGTGACAAAACATCAGGCCGCTGCAAAAACAGCAGAAGAAAAGGCTGAGGCAAGACGTGTTGAATATGAGAAGAAAAAAGCAGCGTTAGTAGAAAAAAAGAAAAAGCAGCGTGATCGGGTATTGCTTGATACTTATACCACTGAACGAGATTTAATCGTGGCGCGTGATTCAAGGCTGGAGGCGGTAGGTTCTCAAATTCAACTAGCAGAAACGATTATTAGCGATTCAAACAAAAGTATCGAGGCACTTGAGACACAGGTGGCGCAGATCAAGACATCAAACCGCGAGGTGCCTGCGGATATGTATCAACGTATCGATAGTGAGAAGCAACAGGTCGCAGTGCAAAGTGAGGTGATGGCGAACCATAAGAAACGTCGGGATGATATCGCAACGCAATTTAATGATTATATCGAGCGATTTAAAGTATTAAAGGCCGAGCAGAAAGCGAAAAGAGATAAGCTAATGAAAGAGCGTGCGGGGCAATATTGATAAAGCAGTAGCGCTATAATGCCTTACGATTTAATCAACGTGCCGACGCCCTCATCGGTTAACAACTCGAGCAGTACAGCATGTTCTACACGACCATCAATGATGTGTGCAGTCTTCACACCAGAGTGAACAGCATCCAGTGCGCAGGCGACTTTTGGCAACATACCGCCGGCAATCGTACCATCAGCAACCAGTTCATTGATTTTTTCACCATCCAGCCCGGTAAGAATATTTCCCTGTTTATCTAAAATACCAGCTGTATTGGTCAGCAATAATAATTTTTCAGCACCTAATACACTGGCCATCTTGCCGGCGACCAGATCCGCGTTGATGTTATAGGATGCAGCATCCTCGCCTACGCCGATAGGTGCAATCACGGGAATAAAGTTGCCTTCATCAAGTGCATGTACGATAGATGGGTCAATCGTTGTTACTTCGCCGACGTGACCGAGGTCTATGATTTCAGGTGCATCCAGTTCGGCTGTTTTATATTCAGAAGACTGGCGTGTAAGTTCCATTTTTTTCGCACGGATCATGGAGCCGTCTTTTCCGGTTAGTCCTACCGCCTGGCCACCATTGTGATTAATAAGGCTAACGATGCTTTTGTTTACCAGGCCGCCGAGAACCATTTCAACGATGTCCATGGTCTCACTGTCGGTGACACGCATGCCGTCGATAAATTTTGATTCTTTACCAATTTTTTCTAACAGTGTGCCGATCTGTGGTCCACCGCCATGGACTACGACAGGATTAACGCCCACCTGTTTTAATAAAACGATATCACGGGCGAAGCTGTTTTTTAATTTTTCATCGACCATCGCATTGCCGCCAAACTTAATCACGATGGTTTTATTATTCAGGCGTTGTAGATAAGGCAATGCCTCGGATAAAACGCTGGCGATGTTAGTTGCGGATTTTTTGTCCACCGGTGGTCCCCAAAAAAATGTAACTATCTAGAAGTTGTTATTGTGCCTGTATGTTACTTAAAAAGGCAAACTTAATGTGCTGTCTACCGCTAATAACTGTTGACGGAAAGTGTTTTGAATATCGCTTAGTGTTTTTTCATCATTAGCTTCAAAGCGTAAGACCAGGCAAGGTGTCGTATTCGAAGGTCGGATCAAACCCCAGCCGTTTGCATAGTTAACACGGATGCCATCGATGGTGACGATGTTTGCATTTTCAAAACTGGCTTGATCAATGAATTTTTGCATAAATTTATAATGTTCGCCCTCGGCAAAGTCAATCTGTAGTTCAGGCGTATTAAAACTGTCGGGCAGAGCATCAAAAATAGCAGAGCTGGTCTCATCGTGTTGGCTGACAATCTCCAGCATGCGCGCAGCACTGTATAGGCCATCATCAAAACCGAACCAGCGTTCTTTAAAGAAGATATGTCCGCTCATCTCACCGGCCAGTTCTGCGCCGGTTTCTTTCATCTTGGCTTTGATGAAAGAATGCCCGGTCTTCCACATCAGGGGCTCCCCACCAAGGTTTTTAATAACGGTTTGCAAATTGGAGGTGGACTTAATATCAAAAATAATGAGTGCGCCAGGTTTGCGTTTTAACACATCAGCGGCATATAACATCATCTGGCGATCAGCCCACAGAATATTTTGTTTGTCATCTAAAATACCAACTCGGTCGCCATCACCGTCAAACGCCAGGCCGATATCTAAGGCGTTTTCTTTCATCACATTTTGCATGTCGATGAGATTTTCTGGTTTCGACGGGTCGGGGTGATGATTTGGGAAATTGCCATCAACATCACAAAACAGTTCGGTAACATTACAGCCTAAACGGGTGAATAGTTCAGTGGCTAAAACGCCGGCAACACCATTGCCACAATCGACAGCGATATTTAATGGTTTTTCGAGTTTGATGTCGTTAACGATAGTGTCCATATAATCGGGCACGACATCTTGTTCGTTATGTGTGCCTGAACCATTATTGACTCGGTCTTCGATGATCATCTGGTAAAGCGCGGTGATACCATCGCCGTACAGGGTGTTGCCGTCGATCAACATCTTCAGACCATTGTATTGCGGCGGATTATGGCTGCCGGTAACCATGATGCCGGTACCGGTTTTTAATTTGTGTGTTGCATAATAGAGTACCGGAGTCGGTACCATGCCGATGTCGATAACATCACAGCCGCCAGCGCGTAAACCCTGGCTCAAACGTTGTGCCAGTTCAGGACTGGAGAGTCGGCCATCGCGACCGATAACCACAGTTTTTTGATTTTGTGATAACGCTTCGGTGGCAAATGCCTGGCCGATCTGTTGTACCGCATCAGGGGTTAATGCATTTTCGACCACGCCGCGGATATCGTAAGCGCGAAAAATATCTTTAGAAATTGCCATAATGTTTTAAATGTTAAGTTGTAATTGTTTTGTTGAGGATGGCTGACTAGTGCAGTTGCAATTTTTACTCTTAGTTATGACCAGAGTGACCAAATCCACCCGCGCCGCGCTCGGTGCTGACAAAGTCATCAACTACTTCGAAGCTTGCCTGAATAACAGGCACGATGACGAGTTGAGCGATACGGTCGCCAACTTCGATAGTGAAGCTAGTGTCGCCACGATTCCAGCAGGAAACAAATAACTGGCCCTGATAATCTGAATCGATCAGGCCGACCAGGTTGCCTAAAACGATACCGTGTTTATGACCGAGACCCGAACGCGGCAAGATAATGGCTGCCATGTTTGGATCTTCGACATAGATAGACATGCCGGTGGGAATTAATAAGGTCTCACCGGGTTTGATTTCTGTGCTCTCATCAAGGGCGGCACGTAAATCCATACCGGCAGAACCTTCGGTAGCGTATTCAGGTAAAGGTATGCTGTCGCCGATGCGTGGGTCGAGAATTTTAAGCTGTATTTTTTGCATTGTGTGATCGATTAAGGTTGTATTGTTTTGCGATGAGTGCGATCAGCTGTGTGGCTAATTGCGATTTACGGGCGACGTCAAAATGTTGTTCGCCACTTATCTGGCTAGTGTCCTTTAGGCTCGCGTCAGTCCAGAAAACATGTAGCGCATTGTACTCACTATTAAAGCCTATATCGACCTGTTCAGAGGATGTTTCTGTAGAAGGCGAGCCGACATCATTCGCCACGATCATATCCAGGTTTTTGCGTATCAATTTTTCTTTTGCATTGGCGATAACATTTTCGGTCTCAGCGGCAAAACCAACGACATAGGGTCGTGCCTTATGACTGGCAACGGTAGAGATAATGTCATCGTTTTTAGTCAGCTGCAATGTCAGGTTGTCGGCAGTTTTTTTGATTTTTTGTGCAGAAATGCTCTTAACGCGATAATCAGACACCGCGGCGGTAGAGATATAAATGTGACAGTTATCGATGTTTGCTAAAACCGCCTGCTGCATTTGTTCAGCGGATTCGACGCCAACAAAGGTGAGGGACTCGGGTTTTTGCAGATGACTCGGGCCGCTGATGAGGGTGACATTAGCGCCGGCCTCCTGTGCGGCATTGGCGATAGCATATCCCATGCGCCCTGAGCTGCGATTACCGATAAAACGGACTGGGTCGATGGCTTCATAGGTCGGACCAGCGGTGATAACAAGATTTAATCCCTGTAACACACCTGATTTAAAACACTGCTCAAGGCGGTTAAGAAGATCACTGACTTCTAGCATGCGGCCTTCACCCGTTTCGCCACAGGCCTGAGAACCGCTTGCTGGTCCAAATTGGGGCCAGTTTTTTTCGATCAGGATTTTGCAGTTAGCCTGAGTGCTTGGGTCATCCCACATCACGCGGTTCATCGCGGGCGCAAAACACTTGATAGCTTCACTGGCCAGGCACAGAGTAGTGAGCAGGTTATCCGCCCTGCCATGTGCCAGTTTGGCAATGGTATTGGCGCTGGCGGGTGCAATGATAATCGCATCCGCCCAACGTGCTAGCTCGATGTGTTTCATTCCGGCAGATGCGCCAGATGATTCGACGTCGTCACTGTTGTCAAAATACACCGGATAACCGGACAGGGCCTGGAAAGTAAGCGGGGTGACAAACTCGGTGGCGGCATGGGTCATCACAATGCGTACATCAGCACCGGCCTCGATTAGCCGACGTGTTAGCTCAGCGCTTTTGTAGGCAGCGATGCCGCCTGTGATGCCAATAACGATATGTTTGTCGGTTAACCTGTTCATGAGACATAGTTTAGCAGAGTCAGTGTTCTAAACGCTTGTGTTTGCACGCTTTACTGGATATCGTTAGTATTCTGTTAACAAAGGATTTAAACAAACAGGGAAGAATTATGGCGATATCTCAATGGCCCATGGACGAGCGGCCGCGCGAAAAATTACTCATCAAAGGTGCGGAAGCACTGTCTGATGCTGAATTACTGGCAATATTTCTCAGGACGGGCTGTAAAGGCTTTACCGCTGTAGACCTTGCCCGGCAATTGCTCGATAATTTTGGTGGTTTAAAACCAATGCTGCAGGCGAGTCAGACGGATTTTTGTTTGCATAAGGGCTTAGGCAGTGCCAAGTATGCACAGCTGCAGGCCGTGCTAGAAATGGCGAAACGCCATATGTTTGAGCAGTTATCACGTGGTGATGCTTTATGCAGTCCTGCCCAGACGCGGCAATATCTGTCTTCACAGCTGGCGGGTTTTCCGCATGAAGTTTTTGCATGCCTGTTTCTGGATAACAGGAACCGTGTTTTAGCGTTTGAAAAAATGTTTTATGGCACCATAGATGGTGCCAGTGTTTATCCGCGTGAGGTCGTGCGTATGGCGTTAAAAAAGAACGCGGCGGCGGTTATTTTTGCACACAACCATCCATCTGGGGTGGCTGAGCCTAGTCAGGCAGATGAGCAGATTACGAAGCGATTAAAAGATGCACTGGCTCTGGTTGATATTCGAGTGCTGGATCATTTCGTCATAGGTGACGAGGTTGTCTCGTTTGCTGAGCGTGGCCTGTTATAGCTTTATTTGCGTGGTCGTTTGATGTTGCCCCAGGAATAACGCTCAACCGTCGTGGTCGCCGGGTCGACTTCAGAATCAGCCTGTTTCATATAACCGGGTAACCAGAGGCGTTTGTTAGCAAGTAATCCGCTGGCATTGCCGTTGATAAATGCATCAGGATTTAAGTGCACAATATCCTGTTGTAATGTTTCACGTTTGCCGGGGTTATTGGGTAGTAGATGATGAACGATCTCACCTAAAGTATCGCCAGTTTGCGTGTCCCAGTAATTTTGGCTTAAGGAATAAACTTCGATTCGTTTTGACACTGTCGGTGAGGAATCAGCACTGTTATTATAACTGTCAGCATATAATGCAGCTGGAACCAAACAGGTTAAAAACAAAGTAATAAGTTTTAATCTGTGTTTCATAAAAAGTGATGTTGAGCCGAGCATGCACTGAGTATAGCAAGGCTATAAAAATATAGACTTTTAAACTATCTAAATTACTGTAAATAATTATGGAATTAAATCTGCTGGCAGCACACTTCTCTGACGTCACCTGGATACTTTTTGCGCTGGTTTTTGGGGTGCTGGTGACGTATCTATCGCTGCCGCCTATGGTCGGGTATCTGGCTGCCGGTTTTGTTTTAAGTGCTCTGGATATGCAGAGTGGAGAGACGTTAAATGCGGTCGCAGAACTTGGCGTCACCATATTATTATTTAGTATTGGTTTAAAGTTAAATATAAAAGACTTGTTGCGTACTGAAATATGGGCGGTTTCCATTATTCATGTATTGATGATAGTTGTTGTTTTCGGCTCAGTAATCTTTGTTATGAGCTTCAGCGGGTTACAGGCATTTGCCGGTCTTTCTGTGTTTGAGTCGGCGTTAATTGCTTTTGCTTTAAGTTTCTCCAGTACCGTATTTGCGGTTAAGGTTTTAGACGAAAAAGGAGAAATGTCTTCGTTGCATGGCAAGATCGCCATTGGTGTTTTGATCATGCAGGATTTATTTGCTGTTTTGTTTCTAACAGCGGCATCAGGAAAAGCACCTTCCCCGTGGGCATTATTGTTGTTGCTGCTGATCCCTCTAAGGCCGTTTCTTATTAAATTATTGCAACAGGTAAGTCGAGGTGAGCTGCTTGTTCTGAGTGGTATGTCGTTGGCTCTAGGCGGCGCGGTACTGTTTGATATGGTGGGTGTTAAGGCGGATCTCGGTGCATTAATTGTCGGTATACTGTTAGCCGGCAATGAAAAATCAGATGAACTTGCAAAATCCCTGCTTACCTTTAAAGAAATATTTTTGGTCGCATTTTTTCTCAGTATCGGTTTTTATGGCATGCCGTCGGCGATGTCACTGGTCATTGCGATTGTGTTAGCGGCGATAATGTTAAGCAAATCATATTTGTTCTTTAGACTGTTTACCGCTTTTAAATTGCGCGGACGTACCAGTTTTTTATCAAGTTTATCGCTGTCAAACTATAGTGAGTTTGGTTTGATCGTGGGTGCTATCGGTGTGGCAAATGGATGGATGAGTGGTGAATGGCTGGTGATCATTGCGCTCGCTCTAGCGATAACATTTACCATGTCTTCGTTAGCCAATACCCGTGCGCATAGCCTATATGCAAAATTTGAAAATCAATTGTATAAATATGAAAGCCGGCAACGACTGCCAGATGACAAACCTATCGAGGTAGGTAATGCACAGGTACTGGTGTTTGGTATGGGCCGGGTTGGTACTGGCGTTTACGATAGCCTGTTAGGGCAATACGGTGAAAATTTATTAGGCATCGATTATGATCAGGGCGTTATTGATCAACACATAAAAGAAGGCAGAAACGTACTCGTTGGTGACGCAACGGATTATGACTTCTGGGAGCGGCTGCGGCCAGGTTCGGTAAAATTAATTCTGCTGGATATGCCCAATGTGAAAGAAGCGCTTGCAACCCTTGATATGATTAAACGTACCGACTACCAGGGGTTGATAGCGGCTGCGGTAAAACATCATGATTGTGTTGAGCCGCTGAAAGCAGCGGGTGTGGATTCAGTGTTTAATGTTTACGCGGAAGCCGGCTCTGGTTTTGCTGGCCATGTCTGTGAAAATCTTTCTATAACACTGGATTGAAAAATAAGTCCGCAAATAATGTGACTTTTTTTACGTTATCTGCGGACAGTTCTCAATTGCAGGTGTTTAACATAAGGATTGATATTGTTGTAATCTCAATCGTGGGCCGAACTGGCTGACAATCTGTGACGATGCTTTACTGGCAAGGTTTCCGGCTTGCTCAAATGTCAGGCCATGGGTTAAGCCGTACATAAAGGCACCGGCAAACAGATCGCCCGCGCCATTAGTATCAACCGCTTTAACTGGGTGCGCATTGATGTCTATTAAATCCTGGCCATCATAAATAGCGGCGCCTTTTGCGCCTAGAGTGATGGCAAATGTTTTAGAAAATGTTTTGATGACTTCTATCGCCTCATCGATGGAAGCTTTCTGGGTATAACTTAACGCTTCTGCCTCATTACAAAACAGTAGGTCGATGCCATCACCAATCGTCTCGGTAAAACCATCGCGGAAATGCTCAGCGACAAACGGATCAGAAAAAGTGAGAGCAGTTTTAATGTTATTCGCTTCAGCAATTGTTCGCGCTTCAATGTTAGCGGCTTTTCCCGTTTCGGAAGTGGTCAGGTAGCCTTCCATATAACAGTAGTGGGCATTTTTGATGGCGTCTTCACTGACTTCATAGGGAGATAACTCAGATGAAACACCAAGAAAAGTATGCATGGTGCGCTCTGCATCAGGTGTTACCATCACCAGACATTTACCGGTGATACCGCCTTTGTGTTTGCCATCCATGTTGCAGTCGACACCAGCTGTTTTTAGATCGTCAAGATAAAAATGGCCGAGATCATCATCGGCAACTTTACATGAATAGTAGGCTGAGCCTCCCATCGAGCTGACTGCGATGAGCGTATTGGCCGCAGAGCCGCCACTTGCCTTGTTACCTTCAAAGGCATCGAGTTGTTCGATTAGTTCGTGCTGCTGATTTTCATCAACCAGCGTCATCACGCCTTTGTCGATAGTGTTTTCCTGTAAAAACTGATCACTGATTTCGAATTCCATATCAACCAATGCATTGCCTAGACCGTAGACGTCGTATTTGCTCATTTATATACCTGTTGTTTAATCTGTTGAAAGCTTTGTACGAAGCATCTTTTCCGCCGTGGTGGCGTTAAAAATGGCCTCAAAATGCTCATTTACAACGTGTAAACTGCGCTTTTTCGGTAATTTTTGCCTTGCCACGACGAAAAATCTACATCGTACAAAGCTCTCATTTTAAAAGTAGGTGAATCTTAGCAATTCTATCAGGTGATTGTGTAATATAGTGCCTTCTCTGGAGCTGAGAGTGTAAATGGAAACAATAACGCTACCCTATTGGATATTTATCGTACTACTGGTGTTCGCTGGCATCATGGTGCTGGACAGAATCCTGATGCCAGGTATGCGCTGGTATCTGAAGCGGCGGGTTAATCGTGTTATCGAAGAGATCAATACCCGTCTGGATATCGAAATTCGCCCCATTCAGTTTACCCGCCGTCAGGCTTTAATCGACCAGTTAGTGTTTGATGAAAAAGTCATCGATGAGATTAAGATCTATGCCGATGAGCATAATATGCCTCACGCAGTCGTACAGGAAAAAGCCCGTAAATACGCGGCAGAAATAGTTCCGGCGTTTAATGCGTATATCTATTTTCGTTTAGGTTACTGGTTGGCAAAAAAATTCGCACGACTTGTGTACCGGGTACGTGTCGGCTTTTATGATAAAAACAAGATAAGTGAGATAGACGCAAATTCTAGTGTGGTGTTTGTGATGAATCATCGCAGTAATATGGATTACGTGCTGGTATCATTTTTAGTCGCTGAAAAAACCACCTTATCGTATGCCGTAGGTGAGTGGGCACGGATCTGGCCATTACAGATGCTGATTAAAGCCATGGGTGCTTTTTTTGTACGGCGTAATTCGGGTAACTCTTTATACCGGAAAGTACTTGAACGCTATATAAATTTATCAACACGCGCTGGAGTATGTCAGGCTGTATTTTTAGAGGGTGGTCTAACTAAAGATGGTGGATTACGTGAGCCGCGTTTAGGTTTTCTAGATTACATGTTGCGTGACTACCATCCTTACAGTGATAAAGATATCGTCTTTATTCCTGTGGGCATCAATTATGACCGTGTTATTGAGGATAGAAGTCTAGTTCGTCGATTAGATAAAACAGCAGAAAGAAGAAGCCTCTGGTTTGTTATTAAAACAACGGTTTCTTTTATTTTTAAAAACTCCCTGTTATCAAGAAAAAATCGCTGGCGTCGATTTGGTTATGCCAGCGTAAATTTTGGCGAACCCGTCTCTGCAAAACAATACTGCGAAACGCACAGTGTAGACTTTAGCGCCTTAGATAAAGATAACCGGTTTTTACGTGTTGAATCACTGGCGAAAGAAATCATGCAAAATATTTCACAGGTGGTGCCCGTGGTACCTGTAGCCTTGATGTGTGATGTCTTGCTGAAGAATCGATCAGAATGGAAAAGTGAACTAGAGCTTAAGGCGCAGTGCTCTGAAAGAATAGCGCAGTTAGAAAAAGTCGGTGCACCGATCGATATTTCATCCAGCGCGCTTGAAAGTGTTTTAGGTTCTGCACTCGAGGCTATTAACGGGCGTGGGCTGGTGGAAGAAAAAAATAACCTGTACCAGGTGAAAGAATCTGAGATCGAAATTATTAACTATTACGCAAACTCGATCGCGCATTGGAAGTTAATGTAACGATGGTAGCGGAGCATAGTTTGATTGGCACCATGTTTAGTATGTAATGGCGACGTCGAAACTTTATTTAAAATCGATATGTCTCATGACAGCTAGTGCAGTTTTGTAATAAGACAGAAAGTTGTGACAGGGCATGCTCACTATCGCCCAGATCTTCGGCATCCATTGCTATTTGATCAAATTTCATATGAGTATCACGCCCCAGTTTTTTAAATTGTATGGGTAGTTTTTTAGCTAACGTTGCAGGTACTTCGGCCTGGGCAGCGGCGCCTGATCTTCTTGCCTGTGTTACTACAAGTTCTATATCTTTTTCCGATATGCCTTTAGTTATCAGTTGTACGCTGATCAGGAATAGACGCATCTCCGCTAAGACGAGATCTTTTTCGTCAGCACTTAAATGTATCAGCTCTCGACCATCTTTACTTACCGAAACATCGCCCTGAATTACAAACTTATAAATTCCTCCAAAGATAATTGTTATAAGAATGGCAATAATAGCTAAACATGATTTTGTCATAATTGTTCTCAGTGGAAGTGATAGCGAAACTCGATTATGTTATGCGTTAGAACAGCCAACCTACAGAATCTCACTAACGCTTGAGTATAAAAAAGTACTATCGTTTGTTTACTTTTATTTTGATTTTAATAACTGGTCAATTTTTTCTTCTAATCGTAGATTTGCTGCTCCAACAAAAAACCACATACAAAATATATTGACGACTGGAAGGAAGCCTAAGATTGTCCATAGAAGTACATTCCTGCCTTTTTCTTTGGCTAACATGTGAGCAACAATACTAAATATTAGCATGATAACTATAGGCAGAATGATGCTGATTATTGGGTCGGTTTGACTTACTGTGTGTTCCATTTTTTTATCCTGTTTCGATTTTTAATTTATAAATTAAATCATGCCTTCGCCCTGGCGAGGGTCAGGTTTATTTTTTTGTTCAGGCACTGGTTGGTTTTGCATCTGCTGTTGGCGTCGTTGTTTCATTTTATCAATGGACTCTTGCATAGAGTTGTTGAGTTCGTTCATCATGTTTAACATTGAATCGCTCATTTCTTTTGAGCCTTCGTGTAATGCTTCATTTAACATTTGCATTCCCTGTTTCATCGCTTCATCGATAGATTCAATATTTTCCTGCATTGAGCCTGAAAGATTTTCTGTGAATTGTTGTAGTTGTTCTTCGCTTGTGCTTAGTGGTGGCGGTAACGCTGACTGACTAGCATCAATCTTCCAATGGCCCTGTTGTAACACCAGAACGGTGTTAAACGTTTGTGTGTGACTAAAGTTGCTATCTGGGTTAATGGTTGTAATGGTGGTGCTTACAATGGTTTTTGTTTCGCCGTTGTCCAGTTGTGCGATCGAGGCCATGCGATCGCTGTGTGCGGAGAAAGCCTGACGACTATCCGTTGAGACAAGTTTTTCTGCTTCGCTTACGTTGCCGGCCAACAAGTATTGCCAGTATTGGTCAGCAATTGTTTTTGGATCGTCGGCAGATTGCATGCATGCTACTAAGCTGAGGCTTAAAAAGAGGGTGATGAGAGTAAAATATTTCATATGCGTTTAATTGATTGTGCTGCTACTTTTTTCATCTTCTAGTGTCTGGCTGTCAAAGGCATCCAGTATCAGCTCGAAGATATCAATTTCATCACGTTCGGCTTCCATGAATTGGTATGTGTTTGGTTCGGCGCCCAATATTTGTTCGAAGTGAGTAATATCGTCTTCCAGCGCGGCATTAAATTCTAATGCTTTTTTATACATGTTGCGCGCCTGCATTAAAAAAGCATCTCGAAAATCAGGGTCGCGATTTATTCGGTCGCGGGTTTCAATTTTTTTTTCGTTAGATAAAGGCATAATATTCTTTTCGTGTTATCGGTGTTTTTACTGTGCTGTATTAAAATGTTTTAACGGCGTAGCCGTCGTTAGGTACTGCACGCACTTTGTCGTCGGTAGTTTTAATGTTTTCACATTTCTTGAGATGCCACAAGGCTATAGCAGCGGCATCGAAGCTTGCACCTGTCTTTCGCCTCAGGCAGTGCGATTAATGCTCGATAAGTATTTGTTTTAGCGAAGATTAGTTTGCGTGTTTGCCGGTCTTTCAGACTTGCCGGGAGGACAAATTGCAAGGTGAATCACCGATCGTTAATTAGAGTAGGCGTATTTTAGCGTAAATCTGGCATTTAAAACCGTTAGGGAAATTATGGGATTGGATTTGGCATTGCGGGGCGAGCCTCATAATGATCAAACGCTAAAACATGCAGAAACATAACACACCATCAAAGGTGCAGAGAGGGTAACGGTTAAGCCAGTAAGGTGTCTTTAGCCTTGTTGATCTGCGCTGCCAGGTAATCAGAACCACCACGATCGGGATGTACTTTTTGCATCATGCGGCGGTGTGCCAGAGTCACGTCTTCATCTTTATAATCGGGTTTAAGTCCCAGTATCTCCATGGCTTCTTCTTTGCTCATG